>JBIPMU010000059.1:0-6929 GCA_044377205.1 Chitinophagales bacterium
CAAGATAATTTTAAAAATAAATTGAAAATCAGGGAAATATTCCGTTTTTAGTAATTAAAACAAAATAATAAAACCTATTTATAAATCAAATAAAGTACCTTGAAATGGCTTATTTTTTTTATCCTCTTCAGGAATAATAATATCCAATTCTTTTTTATCTTCTGGTATAGGCATTGGGGCTTGAACTTCTTTTTTAGGCTCTTCATACACGATTTCCTTATCTTTTGACAACAATTCTATTTTACCTTTCAATTCGTGTTGCGTCAGCCTATTTCCCAGAGCCTTCCAGCCTTTAACATCAATAAATTCATTAAGGCTTATTTCTTCAATAAAATCTTCTTTGTTTTTACCTTTGAGTATTTTAAATTTGATACGAGGGTTGGCTTGAGCTGAAATGAGCATCAATTTACTCTTATCATGTTCTGTAATAAAACTATGCTCTTTTAACTCAGTTTTTACCTCAATTGCAAAACGTTTTACATAATAATTCTTTGACTCTCCATCAAAATAAATAGCACTTAACGTAGTTTTTTCATTGAATTTTTCTATGCTTATGATGTTATCCCAATCTACTTTGAGCATATTTTCTGGAGTTCCCAAAGAGTAACTTCCATTTTTATTCAAAATCAAAAAACAATCTTCTGCAAAGAATTCTCCCAAATATTGCCCTTCTTTATTTTTATTTATTCTACCTGTTTCCTTATTTACCCACAAATGATTGCCACCAATTGTTGACTCTCCTTTTTTCTTCATATCTATTTTTTGAATAGGATATGTTGTAAGTATATTTCCTTGACTATTTCTACCTTTAACCATGACACTTTTGAAGTCAAAATCAAAAATTTTGATTCGAGCTTTGCTAGATTGTGACAACTTTATGTTTACAATCTCTGCTTCGCCATTATGATTGACAGTCAAATATAAGATTTTGCAATTATTGCCATTAGTTAAATCATATTCTTTATCTCTTGTAATTGCTAATACTTGAAATCGTTTAACATAATTTTTTCCTGATTTAGGGTCTAAGTATATTAAATTGTATATAGTACGTTCATCATCTTTTTTCCATACACCACAATACAAAATATCTTTTCCTACAAATTTTTTATCTGAAATTCGAGAAACTATCATTTTCCCATCTTTTCGAATAACTATTATATCGTCTAAATCTGTACAATCTGCAATAAATTCTTCTTTTTTGAGTCCATATCCAATAAATCCGTCTTTGAAGTTGGCATACAATTTCTGATTATTTAGCACAACTTGTTTCACTTCAATTTTATCAAAGGTCTTAATTTCCGTTCTTCGCTCCTTCCCTTTTCCAAATTTTTCTATTAATGTATTGAAATATGTTATAGCATAATCCTCCAAATGATCCAAATGATACTGAACTTGCGCAATATCATCCACGTATTTCTTAATTTTGGCTTTTAGCTCATCTATATCTAATTTATATATTCTTCTTACAGGCTTTTCAGTCAATTTTTCATAATCTTCCTTACTTACTTCACGCTTAAATATACCTAAATACGGTTCAAATCCTTTTTCTATAGCATATAATACTTTTTCCCATGTTTCGTGTTTTTTCTCAAGCTCTTTGTAGATTTGCTCCTCGAAAAATATTTTTTCCAACGATAAGAAATGCCATTTTTCTTCTAAATCATGCTTTTTTATTTCCAACTCACGCTGAATCAAATTCATTGTATTTTTGGTAGAAAGACTTAGCATTTCATCTACCCCCAAGAACATAGGCTTGTCATCAATAATACAACATCCTAAAGGACTAATGGACACTTCACATAAGGTAAAAGCATAAAGCGTATCTATCGTATGATCAATAGATGTTCCAGGGACAAGTTCAATTTGGATATCCACATCACTAGCGGTATTATCATTTACCTTTTTGATTTTAATACGACCTTTTTGATTTTCAGACAAAATGCTATCTATCATCTTTTCGGTAGTAACCCCAAAAGGAACACTTGTAATACGTATAATTTTATTGTCTACTTTCTCAATTTTTGCTCTACATCGAATTTTACCTCCTCGATTACCTTGATTATAATTACTTACATCTATCATGCCTCCTTGAAGAAAATCAGGGTATAATTCAAAGGATTTTCCTTGAATACATCGAATGGATGCCTTGCACAATTCAATGAAATTATGTGGTAAAATTTTTGTACTCATTCCCACCGCAATTCCTTCTACTCCATCCGATAAGAGTAATGGAAATTTAATAGGTAAGAAAACGGGCTCTCGTTTTCTGCCGTCATAGCTGAGTTGCCATTCCGTATTTTGATCATGGAAACAAGCATATAAGGCGAATTTTGACAATCGTGCCTCTATATAACGGGGAGCCGCTGCACTATCGCCCGTTCGAACATCACCCCAGTTTCCTTGTGTTTCTATCAAGAGTTCTTTTTGGCCCATATTCACAAGAGCGTCTCCAATACTTGCATCCCCATGAGGATGATATTGCATGGTCTGACCGATAAGATTAGCCACTTTTGTAAAACGGCCATCATCTTGCTCCTTCATAGCATGAAGAATCCTTCTCTGTACAGGTTTAAGGCCATCAAACAAAGCAGGAATAGCCCTTTCAAGTACCACATAAGATGCGTATTCAAGAAACCATTTCTTGTATAAGCTATCCACGTGTGGAATATTTTCTATGGGTTTATTATCTTTTTCTTCTTCTTGCATAATTCAACCGCAAAAAAACAAAAAAAAAACGAATTCACCATAAATCTTTATAAACATTCACATGCTTCAAGTGTCCTAATTTTTTTTTTGATGATTTTTATTGTTATTAAAATAATAACTAAAATACAAAAAAAATGCCTAGCTATGTTAGTAGCTAGGCATTTTTTATCTGGATAAAAATGTTATCACTTATCTATTGAACCTACAACACGAGTCATAAAAGCGTTAAGTGCTTCGGATTTAGTCTTGCCTTCTTGAATAAGCTGATGAACAGCTAATGCCCCACTCATATTAGACAATAATTCTCCTATTACATCCAATTCTTCATCTTTGAGAGAATCTAATTCTATCAAATTTTCTAATGTTTCTATAGTCTCATTTATGAAGTCGATGTCATTTTGCTCTGCAAAATTGACTAAATGCTTAATTATGGGTAGTCTCATCAATAAATTCTTTTAGCATTTCGGCTTTGTTGGTTTGAACTTGTCCCATCAAAGTACCATTTTCAAATTTTGCAAATGTAGGCAAATTATCTACTTTGGCAAGCTTACGAGATTCAGTGAAATTTTCAGCATCCACCAAAACAAAAGTAGCATCTGTATTTTCTTCTGAAAAACGTTTAAACTTTGGCTTCATAATTTTACAATTACCGCACCAGCCAGCAGAATACTGTACAAATACTCTTGGATGATTCTGAACTATTTCAGCTAAATTATCTTTTTCCAGTTCAATGAACATATTTTTTAATTTTAATGTGTTGACAAATAACTAGCTACTCCCTCACGATTAGCGTTCATAGCATCTTTACCTTGTTCCCAATTAGCTGGACATACCTCTCCATGAGTTTGTACGTGAGTATAAGCATCGATAATTCTCAAATATTCATTTACATTACGTCCAATAGGCATATGATTGATACTTTCATGAACGATAGTTCCTGCTTCATCAATAATGTAAGTAGCTCTATATGATACATTATCCCCTGCTATCAAATAATTTTCAGTATCGGTATATTCGCCATCCAAGATATCCAAAATATTAGATAAATTTCTGTTTGAATCTGCAATTAAAGGGTATTTAACTCCTTCGATTCCACCATTTGCTTTTGGCGTATTCAACCAAGCAAAATGTACTTCTGCAGTATCACAAGAAGCTCCTACAATGATAGTATTTCTTTTCGCAAATTCAGCAGATGCTTCTTGGAAAGCGTGTAGCTCAGTAGGACATACAAATGTGAAATCTTTTGGATACCAAAACAAAAGAACTTTTTTCTTTTCATTAACTGCTTTTTCTAGCAAATTCATTTCGAAAGCATCGCCCATTTCATCGATTGCTTTTACGGATACATTAGGGAATTTTTTACCTACAAATGACATAGTTTTTAATTTTATACTTGTTAAATAATTAATTTTTTGATTCGACAAAGATACAGCTATTTTTATCATTAATTTCATGAATTCTATCTATCAATCTAATAGATTTTATCTATTTATATTAATCTCCCATTAATACAGCATCAATATTTGCAAAATTGTTATCATTAGATTTAAAAAGGAATGAATACAACGCTACATAAAACTTAAGTTAAAAATATTCTTTTTGGAAGTCAATTTAAATTGCAATTAACTATTTTTGCGTCTTTAATAACAAAAATGTCGCAGACCGAAAATCAAACCTTTGAGATAGCATTACCTCAGTTCCATGGACCTTTTGACTTATTATTGTTTTTTATCCAACGAGATGAATTGGATATTTATGACATTCCTATTACGAAAATTACAGAGGATTTTCTGACGTATATTCATCAGATGAAGCAGATGAATATTGAGCTAGCGAGTGAATTTATCTTGGTAGCAGCTACGTTGATGAAAATCAAAGCACAGATGCTTTTACCCAGAAAAAAACTGGATGAAGAAGGCAATGAGATTGACCCAAGGGAGGAGTTGGTTCAGAAAATCATTGAATATAAACAATATAAAGAATTTAGCGAAAAATTACAAGAATTGGAATTAGAGCAGCTCCATAAAATGCGCCGTCGCTCTGCCAAAGCGGAGATAGAACAAATAGCAAAGTTATATGAAACCGATTTTGAAATGGAGCGAATTACCATTACAAAATTGATGCGAGTATTCCAGAATTTACTAGAAAAAAAGCGTGCTCAGGAAGAGACAGTTCATCATCAAATCAATAAAATTTCGTATGATATAGCTTTAGAAAAAGAATTGATTCTAAACAAATTAGGTGAAAAAGAAAGGGTTGATTTTGAGCGATTGTTTGACGACATTGAAAATAGACTTCATGCAATATATCATTTTTTAGCTATTCTAGAATTGGTTCAGGAAGAAAAAATAAAATTAACTATCGGCGAAGGCATCAATAATTTTTGGATTTTAAAAAAGATCGTGTAGAAAATTAACTACAAAAACGATTCACATTCAAGTATTTTTTATTAAATTTGCGGTGGATAACTCATCTTATAAAATATGATTTTATGAAAAACAAATCTATCTTAATCACAGCTCCATCGGGCGCAGGCAAAACAACATTAGTGAAAATGCTATTGGATGAATTTCCAAATTTTAAATTTTCGATTTCGGCTACTACTCGAACGCCTAGAATAAGTGAAGAAGATAGCAAGGATTATTTTTTTATAGACAATAATACATTTGAAGAAAAAATAAAAAATGAAGACTTTCTAGAATGGGAAGAAGTGTATAATGGCACTAAATACGGTACGCTTAAAAGTGAAGTAGAAAAAATATGGAAAAAAAATCAAGTAGCTGTTTTTGATATAGATATCATGGGTGCGCTGAAGATTAAAAAATTACTTTGTCAAGACATCCTATCTATTTTTATTGCGCCGCCCAATTTTGAAACTTTGGAAAAAAGACTTCGTGGACGAAAAACAGAAACAGAAGAAAAAATCCAAACAAGAATCAATAAAGCAAAAGACGAAATGAAATTTGAAAATTTCTTCGATCATAAAATCATAAATGATGATATAGAAGTAGCCTATTTTGAATTGAAGGAAAAAGTAATGAATTTTCTAGAGAAATAATTATGAGCAAAAAAAATGACATCCGTAATGTAGTGTATTCCACCAATAAAGAATTTGAATACATTTTTGAGGAAGATAATATCGAAACATTGGGTATAGATAAGCAAAAGCTGAAAGTAATTCTGGATACAAAGAATAGAGCAGGGAAAAAAGTAACAATTGTTAATAATTTTCAAGGAAAACTTGAAGATTTAGAGGATTTATCCAAAAAGTTAAAGACAAAATTGGGCGTAGGTGGTACGGTCAAAGATTTTGAAATAGTGCTACAAGGGGACTATGTTCAAAAAACAAAGGATATCCTAAAAGGATTTGGATATAAGATTTAATCTCTTTTTTGATTGGCAATAACAATAGCCGCTGCTGCAAGAGCCAAATCCTTTAAAACCATGATTACGCTCAATTCGCTAAATAATTCACGTCTGATAATTACGGGAAGATGTACCGAAAAAATAAAAATCACTAACATGGCTGCTAACAAATACCCAGCTAACATAGTCAATCGATGCTGAATAAATACGGAAATTGCATAAGCTATCAAAGCCAATCCCGTAAAAATTACCCAAAATTTTTGAAATGGCAACGGAACAATTGAGCTCATTTGGCCCGTTCCAAAGATATGCATGATTCCAAAAATGAGCATTATGAATGCAAAAATATTATCGGCTATTCTTGAAGAAATTTTAAAGTTCATAAATTCTATTATTTGCTAAAACTAATAATACAAAAGTAATTTTTTTATTTTATTCCATAATGAAATTTTGCTAATGCTGCAATAGGCTCTTTTTCTATATGAGTAAGTTTTAATCCATACTTTTGCAGCGCTAAATCAAATTCCTCTTGAAAATAAAAAGCAACAGAGCCAACCGCCGCTATGGTTAATTCTTTATATTCGGGATAGTCAAGAATATGAAATATAATAAACTCATCAAAAGCTTTTTGTAAGATTTCTTGTATTGACTTATCTGATTTGAACCGATACAAAACAGGGGCAAAACTCGCTAAATAGCGGTTTGCTTGTGGTTTTGAATAAATATTTTCGTAAATCTCTACTTCTTTTAGGTTCATTTCATGTTCAAGATAGGTCATTACTTCTGGTGATAATTTCTTGTAAATAAAAGCTCTTAAAAGCGACTTGCCTAAATAAGCGCCCCCTGCTTCATCCCCC
>JBIPMU010000060.1:0-6866 GCA_044377205.1 Chitinophagales bacterium
TCAGTAGGTTTTAATTGAGCATAACAACCTATTATAATAACTTTTGACTCAGGAGATTTTCGTTTGATTTGACGCACGATAAATTTACATTCTTTATCGGCATTTTCAGTAACACTACAGGTATTGATTACATAAAAGTCGGCATTTTCGGAATAATCTACTTTTACAAACCCCCTATCTATAGCTTCATTGGCCAAACTTGAAGTTTCAGAAAAGTTGAGTTTGCACCCCAATGTATGAAAAGCGATTTTTCGTTGATAATTCATTAAATCTCGTTGTAATTAAAAGTATAACCTCCTAATTTGTGTTTCTTTATCAAACTAACATCTTGAATAGATTCAGGTTTTACACCCGTATAATAAATTTCAATCTTTTTTTCATTCAAATCCAGCTCTTTACTCACAATATTCATAGATTGAGAATTCAATACATTTTCAATATATTGATCCAAATTATGCATTACAATTGATTTTCGTAATGTATGTGTTGTATACCAAAACCCTATAATTAAAATGAATAAGCCTAATATTGTAATTAAAAATTTACCCAATTTCTCAACAGAATTATTTTTAATTCCAAGAAGAAAAGTAATTAATAATGCTCCAAAAAGCAAGAAAAATGAAATAACTAAATAGAAAAAAAAGCTAATATTGAGCCAATCCAATTCATAATATACAAGACTATAGCCAATCATTACAAGAGGAATCATTGTACCTGTAGCTACAGATACCGCTACAAATACAAATTTCACATTATTCTTCAATACAGCAATAAAACCAGCTATTCCTGCTATTAAAGCCACAAAAATTTCCGCAAAAGAACTATGATAAAACTCTTCAAGATTAGTTTTTGAGATAAAAATGGGCGATAAATAAAAATAAATAATACTGACAGATATCGATAGTAAAATTTGTATGATAATATTTTTGAGAGCAGCTTGAACCAATTGAACATGTTGGCTTGCAATTCCTGAACCTAAACCATAATATGGCATCATCATTGGGAATAAAATTAATCCGCCCATAACAGCCATAGCTGAACCCGTATTTAATCCAATACAAATCAATAATATTGAAATTAACATAGAAATCAATTTCTCTTTTGTGATTTTTAGTTCTATAAGTATATTATGTTCTATGAACTCAAAATGGTTGATTTCAAGATTTAATAAATTTCTAAATGATGAACGTATTTTTTCCAATAACTTCAAAACATTATAATTTTATGATACAAATATATTATAATTCAAATGATAAGCATGAATTAATTCGTTTTTTCTGGACGCATTTGAGGGAACAATAATACCTCTTGAATACTAGCATTATTTGTAAAAAACATCACCAAGCGATCAATCCCAATTCCCAATCCTGATGTTGGTGGCATCCCATATTCAAGCGCTCTTACAAAGTCCATATCAATCATCATGGCTTCATCGTCACCTTTTTCAGCCAACTTCATTTGTTCTCTAAAACGATCCATTTGATCGATAGGATCATTGAGCTCGCTATATGCATTTGCTACTTCTTTTCCATTTATAAACAATTCAAAACGCTCTGTCAGACTAGGATCATTTCTATGTTTTTTACATAAAGGCGACATCTCTATAGGATAATCCGTAATGAAAGTAGGTTGAATCATAAATGCTTCGCATTTCTCACCAAAAATTTGATCGATCAACTTACCTCTTCCCATAGTATTATCCACAGGAACTTTCAAATCTCTACAAACATTGCGAATTTCATCTTCGCTCATTTTTGAAATATCAACACCTGTATATTCTTTGATAGCATCATACATAGATAATCTTCTGTATGGACCCGCAAATTCAATTTCATTTTCTCCAAAAGCAATTTTTGTTTTACCAAAAACTTCTTTAGCAATGTGGTCTAGCGTTTGCTCTGTAAAAGTCATCATCCAGTTGTAATCTTTGTATGCCACATAAATTTCCATAGCAGTAAACTCTGGATTGTGCGTACGATCTATTCCTTCATTTCTGAAATTTTTTGAAAATTCAAAAACACCTTCAAATCCACCTACTATCAATCTTTTCAAATACAATTCATTAGCAATACGAAGATACAATGGAATATCCAATGCATTGTGATGCGTAATAAATGGACGCGCTGCAGCACCACCAGGAATGGACTGTAATACAGGTGTATCTACCTCCAAATATCCTTTTGATAAAAAGAAGTTTCGCATAGATTGAATAATTCTAGATCGTAGGATAAAAGTCTCTTTTACACCTTTATTCACTACCAAATCTACATATCGCATTCTATATCGAGACTCAATATCGCTGAAAGCATCATGTACATTGCCTTCTTCATCGGTTTTCACTACAGGAAGTGGTCTTAGCGTCTTAGACAAAATCGTTAACTCACTTACGTGAACACTTGTATGCCCCGTTTTGGTTTTAAATGTATAGCCTTTTACACCAATAAAATCGCCTAAATCTAAGTATTTTTTGAATACCGCATTATAAAAAGTTTTATCTTCTCCAGGACAAATTTCATCACGATTTATATAAAGCTGAATACGACCTTTTCCATCTTGCAACTCCGCAAAAGCAGCCTTTCCCATATCGCGAACGCTCATCAAACGACCCGCTATAACTACATCTTGAAAGTTCTTTTTATCTTCATCAAATTGTTCCAATATATCTAAAGAATAAGTATTAACCTTATATTCTGCTGCAGGATAAGGATCTATCCCCGCTTCAATAATTTTTGCTAGATTACTTCTTCTTTGAATTTCTAATTCGCTCAATTGATGACTACTTGATGATTCCATTTATATGATTGCTAATTCTTTGATATTTAAAAGCTACAAAAATATAAAAAATCTTTTAGCTAAAGGGCTTTTTGATTCATATTATAAATAAAAACGATATTTTTGTAATTTATATTCTATTTACAACTACCAATAATGTTGATCAATAAGCCTTTCCCAAATATTGACAAAAGCTGGACACTATTCCTAGATAGGGATGGCGTAATTAACTCCTTTGAAAAAGGAAGAACAATTTGTACTATTCAAGATATACAAATTATTCAAGGGAGTATTGAAGCTATTGCATTAGCCTCTCGTTTTTTTGGAAGGATAATAGTTGTAACAAATCAGCAAGGAGTTTACAATGGAGAAATTGACGAAACTGAATTAGAAAAAATTCATTTTTATATTCAAGAAAGAGTAGCTACAATGAAAGGAAGGATTGATGCAATTTATTTTTGTCCTTACCCTAGTAAATGGAATCCAAGATGTAGAAAACCAAATCCTGGCATGGCATTATGGGCAAAAAACGATTTTCCAGAAATTGATTTCAAAAAATCAATCATAATAGGCGATAGTTATACAGACATGGAATTTGGCGCTAAACTAGGCATGTTTAAAATATTAATTGATAATCAAGAATTTAATAGATCTGAAATTCAATTTGATAATAAATTTAATTCATTAGAAGAAGCAATAACACATTCTACTAGGCATTTATTGGTGTAAAACATTAATTCTAATTTAAAGTTGCATTTTAATTTAAAAATCCTTATTTTTGCACAAAAAAAATTATGTTAACAGAAACAGCGATAAAAGTAAATCCAAAGTATATAGAAAACCCATTTTCAATTTCTGAATTTCTTGAATTCTTGGAAGACATTTTAAAAGAAAATTCACCTTTAAATGGCGTATACAAAGCTACCAATCGCTTAAGAGCTGTTGAATTAGTAAAAGGTATATTAGATCGTAATATAAATTTTCAATTAACCGATTCATTGGTTCAATTACTAAAAAAACCAAAAACTATAAAATTAGTTTTGATTACAGAACCATGGAGTATAGATACTGCCAATATTTTAAGAACACTAGAAAGTATTGAAATGGCAGGATTAGGAAAAATACAATTAATGATATTTTTGAGAGAAAACAATACTGATATTACTCAAAAAATTCTAAATGATACCAACACTCCAATTCCAAGACTTCTTGTTTTGGATAGAAAAAATGAAATCAAATGGATTTGGGGACCAAGAACAGAAAATGCTGAGATGATGCTTCAAAATCTAAAAGCAAAAGGCACTGATAAAATGGAACAATTCAAATTAATGCAAGAATGGTATGTGAAAGATAATACAAAATCTTTCCAAAAAGAATTTGAACATCATGTATATGAGATATTTTCAGGGTTGTAGTAGAAGCGACTACTAGTTAAGTAAATATTGAATACGTGTATATCTTCGTATTTAAATTTATAATCTAAAAATCTATATCTTAAAAACAAATAGCTTTTATCTCAGTAATATTTGATTCTTTTTTTCCAATCAAATAGATAGAAGTATCCCCAACTAATCAATAACAATACAAACCAATAGAAAATTTCTGATGTCCAAGCCATTGTTAGGCTGCCATTAAGAAAAATAATAGTAATATACATATATAAATAATATATAGCTATAGTAATTGATTCAATAAATAAAGTTGTTTTTGAATTGCCCATACCTAATATGCTATTAAAAGATACATTGGCGTATGGAAGTAAAACAAATGATACCAATAGCATGATTAATGGATAATATGCATCTTGAATCAAAGAAATATCTTTTGTAAAAATTGTAAATATAGGGTCACGAAGAATATATACAAAAATAGAAAAAGAAATCAATAAAATGGAGCTCAATCTTGCTATTCTATGAATGGTTTTTGGAATCAAATCAATAGCATGAGCTCCCACCAATTGACCAACAAGTGTGTTGGACGTATTGGCTAAACAAAATCCTGGGATAGCCATAATGGAAAAAAGTTGTTTTAAGACTATTGAAATAGCGAGTGCTTCGGTGCCCATTCGTTCTATTAAAGCAAAGAAATAAACCCATGAACCAAGACTGACCATATGTTGTATCCATATAGGATAAGCTAGTTTGATAATTTCTTTTAAAGATCCTACATTAATAGCACGTAATTTAAAAATTATAAAATCACTATTTAAGCGCTTATTGACAATGAAATAAAAAATCAATATTAAAAGCCCAATAATTTCTGATAAAACGGTAGCAGTTGCACTCCCTTCAAATCCCTTAGCATCCATACCAAATTTTCCAAAAACCAATATATAATTTAATGCAATATTTGACAATGCTGCTGCAAACTGAGATATCAAGATAATACGCGTATTCCCTATCCCAATAAATAAACTATTCAAAACCATTCCCAATAATAAAAAAGGAATACCAACTGCACGAATTTTGAAAACACAAATAGACATTTCATAAATAGTCTTATTTGAAATAATCCATTTTAAAAACACAGAACTAAAAAAATATAAAAATAACGCCAAAGCAATAGAAACTGGAATGACAAAATAGATACCTTGGACTAATATTTCACCAATTTTGCTATATTTTTTAGCACCAAAATGTTGAGAGATTATGACTTGTACAGCTCGAGCACTTCCCCAGCCTATCATAAAAATCAATAATAAAATTACGCTACTAAAACCCACACTATCCATTTCATATTGCCCCAATTGCCCCATAAATGCAGTATCTACAACAGCAGAAATGGATTCACTGATTCCCCCGAGCATTAAAGGCATTGCGATAGCAAAAATAGATTTATATGAGGGAATTGTATGTAGCTTCATGAGATTTTACCCTAAAAAATGAAGTGCAAATGTACATATATTTTATTTGGAGAAAAATTATTAACTAAATAAAACAAATTCAATTTGTAATCCTAAATTAAGTTAATTACCTCAGCAAAGTCAACTGCCCTTTATAATCCATTTGATTTCCATCTTTGAATAAAACTATAATTTTATAAAAGTAAACATCATTTTTACAAAGTTGACCTTTAAAATTTCCATCCCAGCAAAAATCAGCTAGATTACTTGCAAAAACTTTTTGACCAATTTTATCATAAACTTGAACTTCTATTTTGTCAATGTTCAAACCATAAACTCGCCAGCAATCATTTCGGCTATCTTGATTAGGAGTAAATATATTTGGGATATAAAGATCTTCTATTTTACGAACAGAAACGTTGACCTTATTTTCACTATAACATTCATTTGCATAAGTAATTTTTAATGAATAAATTGTAGATTTAAATGGTTTTGCTATTGGATTTTGACAATCTGAACAGTTTAACGTTTCGACAGGAGTCCATAAGAAGGATGAGATATCTGTTAATTGCGTTTTATAATATTCAAAAATAGGATTCAAGAGAATGTCTTGTCCCGGAATCAAGGTATCATATATGATTGGAATTGAAAACTGAATAGATTTTTCTGGTAAAATTTCAATTATTGTGTCATAAATACAATTATATTGATTTTTAACAAAAAGAGCATATGTTCCAATTTTCAAACTATTAAAAACAGATGAATTCCAATATTGTTTTCCACTATCAATACTATATTTCCATAAAAAAGTGTCCGTTAAATTTTTTGAAAAATCAATAAACCCATTATTTCTTTCAGGACAAGAAGGACTTTTTGAATCAATTTTTGAAAAATCAAACCCTTTTGGATTGGTTACAAAAAAAGAATCCACTTGAATACAACCTTTAGCGTCAATCACCTTTAAAGTATTGTAAATACCGGGTTTTACATTTTTTAAAATAGGTTGATTCTGAATAGGATTTTGATTCCAAATATACGTAAATGGAGAATGAATTCCTATTACATGGGAAGACAACATAGCATCCGTTGAATTAACACAAGTAGCTTTCGCCACTTCTTCTATTTTTACATTAAATAATTGTGCATCTGGCACAAAGAAAGTATCCATTTTGATACAATTTTTGCTATCAAATACAGATAAAATATAGTTTCCACTTTTTACATTCTGTATATCTTTTGAATATTGCAAAGG
>JBIPMU010000061.1:0-6842 GCA_044377205.1 Chitinophagales bacterium
CTTCCATTTGATGCCAGCTCTGCTATGTTTGGCGCTCTAAAACCTCTGGAAATATTAATCTTAAGTGTAGAGGATTTGTGCATTCGATATGACAATCCTATGCTTCCCGATATTCCATTATAATTATTGGTAAAAGAATTAAATTTTTGACTAGAATTGGAATCGGGAACTGATATGGGATTTTCAATACTATCTAAATATAGCTCATCTGAATGGACATATCTATTGTCAAATCTTATTCCTCCAGCAATGGTTAATTTCCCAAATGTTTTCTGTGTGCTTACAAATGTTCCCGCATCCAAAAAATGATAGTTGGGTATCAAAAATTCAAGGCCTTTGTTTGTATTGGATTGATACATGCCACTAGTGCCAAGTGAAGTTTCCCATCCATTTTTCTTTTGAAAATGGTATCTGAAATTGTAATTTAGAGTATTTAAGTCAAAGTATAAGGCAATATCATTAGGATTTGTAGGGTTCCCAAATTCTATTCGTTTATTATTTTGAAATCCTAAATCGGCATGAATGGTGCCTTTTTTTAATATAATATATTGATTGGCGGAGATTCTAAGATGATTGATTTCTTGATGTGGATACCCAATTTGATACCCCGAATAATCTTGTGGTGAAGCGGTAACAGCATCACCATTAGAATTGATGAATGTAAAATTCCCTAAAATATCGCGTTCTCCTTCAGGTAAATTTAGAATTTGGTTAAAAGTACTTATGGTCAAATGAGAATGTCCCCAACTTTTGTTGATTCCTAAAAACAATGTTCCGTCAAATTCTCTAAATCCCGAATTTAATACTTTTCCATCGTAAGCATTTTGATAGTTACTTGCCCATTTATTGCTATATCTACCAAGCCATTGAAATCCATTTTTATTTCCTGTATTAGAGATAGAATAGCCTAGTAGGTTGTTGTTTGATTGATAATTTGATATAAATTGCGTTTTGATTTCGCCTAAAGAAGGCAATTTAGGGGCTAAAAAATTAAGCACTCCCGCAATTCCATCGGATCCATACATAAGACTTCCGGGGCCTTTTACTATTTCTACTCGGTCTACGGTATATTCATCTATTTCTATGCCATGTTCATCACCCCATTGTTGACCTTCTTGTCTTACTCCATTGTTCAGCGTTATGATTCTATTGTAGCCCAATCCTCTGATTGTAGGTTTTGAGATAGCCGCTCCAGTGGTGATTTGATTCACTCCAGGAATATGTTTCAATGCGTCTATTAAATTTGTAGAACCATTTTGGTTCATTGTATTTCTATCTACGGTTTTTATGATCACAGGATTGTATCTTATCTCTGAAGATCTACTTACTCCTGTTACGATTACTTCATTTAGTTCGTTGATAGACGTTGACATCTCAAAAGATATGTTCGTATCCTTAGAAATGGAAATAGAATGTATCAAGGATTTGTATCCCAGCAGGCTAATTTCTATGAGATAAATTCCCGATTTGAGATTTCGGAATTCAAAATTTCCGTCCTTGTTGGATTTAGTTCCTGTTTTGAGATCTGAAAGATATATAGAAACTCCAGCCAAATTTCCATGATTTTGATTTTTAATATTTCCCGAAAAAATATTTTGTGAAGATAAGCCTATGGCTGTGCAACAGCACAATAGCCATGAAAATAATTTATTTATAGTCATTGTTTGATTATTAAAAGTATAAAATTAAAAATTCCAAATAAGTTCTATTCGGATGAAATAATATACGCTCTATAATATTTTAGCGTAATTATTATATTTATAGTTCTTTAAAAAGTCAAACTAAAGGAGGCCCTCTATTGGAGAATAAATTTAGAACAATACTATGAATACTTCTATAGTAAGCAATATAGATGTATTGTTTTTTTAAATTAAAATAAAAGTATTGAAAATGAAAAAGAGTATGTGCCGAAAGGGTATGATGATCGCAGATTGAACATTTTTCAATGGCTTGAGTCAAATGCGCTTTATGATGGCAATGCTCTGATTTAATATCATAATAAATGGCTTTTTCACATGGATCGGCCTGGTCTATAGAAACTATATGATGATCATGATGATGCCAAATAAATGAAGGAATAATGCTATAAATGTATAACATCAAAAAAAATAATCCTATTAGATTTCTTTTTTTATTCCAATTCAAACCTTGAGCCTATTGAACCACAAAAATAAGGATAATTTATATAATTAATAAAATTCGTTATTCGCCTAGCTATCTTGACGCTTTGAACCAAAAAAATAGTGAAAATGAACTAGGAGCTTTTTTTGCGTTGCAGATTCTGTAAAACGTTACGTCACGCTATACTTTGATTGTTTAATTACTTCGTATTCAAATGTCAATAATAAATTTATAGAATTTGATTTGGCTTCATTTACAATTCTCTTCTATCAAAAATATTCTTTGAAGTATCCCAAGAATACTCATTCGTGTTATAATTCAGATTATTTCTTTTATAATAAATCACTACTTTTTCTTCATCAGTGGCATAGCAAATATGAAAATGTACACTATCCGATTGTTTAATAAAATCATAAATTGCGTTCACTTTATCGCAAGTAATTCTGTCTTTCATTAATACAATTCTTATTCTATAAAATAATCATTGTATTTTTTGCATTCAATCTCATTAATAATTTATAAATCAAATTCCAAAAAATGCTTAAGTTTGTAGCAAATGTATGATTATGATTGTCAATTTGAGTGCTAAAAATAGTCTCTTGCATCAGTTTTTGAATGAAATTAGAGATTGTAACAAACAAAAAGATTCCATGCGATTTAGAACAAATCTAGAACGTATAAGCCAAGTTCTAGGATACGAGCTTAGCAAAGAATTGGAATATAAAGAGATTCAAGTTCAGACACCTCTTGGCATCAAATCCTCTTTTGAGTTAAAAGATACAGTTGTAATTGCTAATGTGTTACGTGCAGGAATTCCAATGCATTACGGTCTTTTACAATATTTTGATCATGCTGAAAATGCATTTATATCGGCCTATAGAAAGTATAGCAAAAGTGGTGATTTTGTGATTCGTCTAGAGTACGCATCTTCGCCAAATCTTGATGGAAAAATATTGGTGCTCTGTGATCCAATGATAGCTACGGGAGCTAGTCTTGTAGCAACGTTACAGCAGTTGAAAAAATATGGGGAACCAAAAAAGGTATATATTTTAGGCGTTATTGCTAGTGTGGTGGGCTTAGAATATTTACAAAAAAATGCAGATATAGATGAGATTTTGGTAGGCGATATCGATGATGAAATCACCGCAAAAGGCTATATTGTGCCAGGATTGGGCGATGCGGGTGATTTGGCATTTGGCCCCAAAGTATAATTTTTTGTAGATACATACGTTTAAAAAATAAATTTTATAAATATAATAATCAATGAGTTTGAAAAAGTACTTTTTATGTTTAGCTTGGATTATATCCTTTTCACTTTTAGCGCAAAATAATGAAAAAGCAGAATCTTTGATTGCTGAAGCTAATAATCAATTAGTAATGCGAAATTCAAAAGGGTATATCGACAAACTCGATGAATGTATAACTAATTATCCCAATTTTGAAACAGCTTATTTCCTAAAAGCACAATTCCTAAATGGACGCCGCGATTATTTAAATGCACTTTCTACTTTGGAGAATTTGTATAATATTAATCCTTCTCATAATCCTCTTCAATTGAAATTAATGGCGGATTGTTATTTTCAAACTTCGGACTACGATAATGCCGAAAAATATGCTAATCAATTTCTGGAAATTCCCAATCTAAGTCAAGCAAATTATAATGCTTGTAATCGATTGATAAAAAATATTGCTTTTGCAAAAACACAACCTGATCTGGCACCATTAGCATTTAAAAATTTGGGAAATGGAATTAATTCTACTTTCGACGATTATTTTCCTTCTACTACAGCAGATGAAAAATATCTTTATTTTACCCGAAACACCAATGGAAATGAGGATATTTGGGTAAGTGTAAATAATAATGGCACTTGGTCGCCTGCTAGGCCTATTGATGAAATGGAAATTTTGGATGATGGAACGGTCTTATCTATCAATTCTTTTGCTAATGACGGCGCTCATACCATTTCTTCCAATGGCAAATTTTTGTTTTTCACGTCGTGTGAACGTCCAAAATCTTTTGGTTCTTGTGATTTGTATTTTGCTTCAAAAACAGGCAATGTTTGGGGAAAACCTAGAGCTATGAAAATGCCTATTAACTCTAGAAGTTGGGAAAGTCAGCCTTGTGTGAGTAGCGATGGCAAGACCTTGTTTTTTGTGAGCAAACGCGAAGGTGGCTTTGGTGGTTCCGATATTTATTATTCAAAGATTTCAGAAAAAGGCGATTTCTCAGATCCTATAAATATTGGTGGAGAAATAAATACGGCAAACGATGAAGACAAACCTTTTATCCACCCTGATGGTAAAACGTTGTATTTTTCTTCCGATGGGCATCCTGGATTAGGTGGAAAAGATATCTTTATGTCAAAAATGATAGATGGTGTATGGCAAAAACCTGTGAATCTAGGCAAAGCAATTAACACCACCGGAAATGAAGTTTCGTTGTTTGTAAATGCGTTGGGAACTACTGCCTATTTGGCAAAACAAGCTGAAATAGAGGATCGAAAAGATTATGATTTGTTTTCATTCTCATTGCCAAAAGAATTTAAACCCGAAAATGTAACGTATATCAAAGGTGTAGTCCTCAATAAAAAAACAAATGCGCCACTCAAAGCCAGTATCAAAATTTTTAATGCCAAAACGAGTGAATCAGTGGTAAGTGTAAGTAGCGATGAGAAAAATGGGGAATTTTTGATTACACTTCCGCTTGGCGTACCTTATGGATTTATGGTAAATAAAGAGAGCTTTTCTATTTTTTCGGAAAATTATACGTTTGACCAGAAAAAAGATAATTCGCCTAATGTATTAACAATTGCATTAAATCCATTGGAAGCGGGTACTAAGTTTGAACTTCGAAATGTGTTTTTTGAAACGGGTAAATTTGAACTAAAACCTGAATCCAAAACTGAGCTAGAATTGGTGGTAGCCATGCTCAATCAAAATCCTTCGATGCGTATTCAAGTATCGGGACATACCGATAATGTAGGCGCCGAAGCCAACAATAAATTGCTTTCTGAAAATCGAGCTAAATCAGTAGTAGAATATTTGGTAAAATCGGGCATCGATGCTACAAGATTGACTTCAAAAGGATTTGGTTCTTCGCAGCCTATTATGAGCAATGATACGCCTGAAGGAAAAGCTAAAAATAGACGTACGGAAATTGAGATTTTGTAAAATCTTTATTATTACAAATTTTTAAAATACGCTACAGTTTCTTTTAATCCTTCAAAAAAAGTATGTGTAGGCTTGTAATTGAGCAAGTTTGAGATTTTAGAAATATCCGCCAACGAATTTTTTATATCACCTGCGCGCTCTTCACGATGAATTATTTCAGTTTTTGTAGCAAGAATACTTTGAATGGCTTCTGTTAAATTATTTAATGAGAAATTTTCGCCCACGGCTACATTAAATATTTCTCCTTTTGCTGCTTTATTCTCTGTAGTTAATGCTAAAATATTTGCTTGAACAGCATTGTTTACAAAAGTAAAATCTCTAGTATTACTTCCGTCTCCATTGATGTAAATAGGTTTATTATGGAGAATATTATTGATGAAAAGCGGAATAACAGCTGCATATTCACCTTCTGGGTCTTGATTGGGGCCAAATACATTGAAATAACGTAGCCCAATGGTTTCCAATCCATATGTTTTATAAAAAACTTGTGCATAGAGTTCATTCGTATATTTGCTCACAGCATAAGGGGAGAGCGGATTTCCTATTTTCGTTTCTATTTTTGGCAAAGAGGGTTCATCTCCATAAACGGAGCTAGAGCTAGCATATACAAAGCGATGTACCTTATTTTCTTTTGCTGCTATCAGCATATTTAAGAATCCTGTAACGTTTGATTCATTTGTTTTTTCAGGAAATGCTATAGACCTAGGTACAGAACCTAAAGCAGCTTGATGTGATACGAAATCTATATTGGTACAAGCCTTTTTACATACATTTAAATCAAAAATAGTATCTTCTATAAACTCAAAATTTGGATGTGATAAAAACGGTTCTATATTCAATTTTCGTCCTGTTATCAAATTGTCCAAAACTCTTACATGAGCGCCTTGCTCAAGCAAATTTTTACATATATTTGAACCTATAAAACCAGCACCGCCTGTTACAAGAATTTTTTTGTTTTTGAGCATCTTAATTATATTGCTTGTTGTAATATTCCATATAATTTCCACTCGTTACATTATTAAGCCACTCTTCGTTCTCAAGATACCAGACTACTGTTTTTTCTAATCCCTGTTCAAAGGTTACAGAAGGTCTCCAGCCCAATTCTCGCTCAATTTTTGTAGCGTCAATAGCATAGCGTAAGTCATGTCCTGGTCGATCTTTTACAAAAGTAATTAATTTCTCCGAAGTACCTTCCTCGTGTCCCAATTTTTGGTCCATAATGTTACACAGCAATTTCACTAAATCAATATTTTGCCACTCATTAAATCCGCCAATATTATAGGTTTGTCCATTTACCCCTTTATGAAATACATCGTCTATCGCTCTTGCATGGTCTTCCACAAAAAGCCAATCTCTAGTATATTTGCCATCACCATAGATTGGTAAGGGTTTGTTATTCTTGATGTTATGAATACAAAGTGGTATCAATTTCTCAGGAAAATGATGTGATCCATAATTATTGGAACAATTAGATACAACCACTTGCATGCCAAATGTATCGTGATAAGCTCTAACAAAATGATCACTACTCGCTTTAGAAGCCGAATAAG
>JBIPMU010000063.1:0-6699 GCA_044377205.1 Chitinophagales bacterium
ATTGTTTCATTATATAGGCAGTCTTTTTGTAATTGTTTTGTTTTGTATGTTTATAGTATCTCGTCTACCTATTTTATTATTTTTAATGCCTATTTTTGGTTATGGATTTGCGTGGTTTGGGCATTTCAGAATTGAGAAAAACCGTCCTGCTACATTTAAACATCCATTTTATAGTTTAGCATCTGATTTTGTGATGTTGTATCATTTCTTCACCTTTGAAATTGATAAAAAAATAAAAGAAGCCGAAGAAAAAACAAAAACTCCTAATTAGGTCCCAAAAAATTCATCTTCATTAGACCTTTTTTTTTATCTTTGCCCAATAAGTAAAATAATCATGGAGTTAGAGAAAAAAGTAATGGAAAGGCTAAAAGAAGCCATGAAAAATAAAGATGATGCTGCACTGAGAGCGCTAAGAGCCATAAAGGCTGCTATTCTTACTGCTAAGACAGAAAAAGGTGCAGGAGAAATGGATGAGGCTAAAGAATCGCAATTGGTGATGAAATTGGCGAAACAACGAAAAGAAAGTATAGAAATTTTTGAAAAACAAGGAAGAGCGGATTTGGCACAAACCGAACGTGAAGAGCTAGAGGTCTTAAATACATTCCTTCCAAAACAAATGACAGAAGAAGAATTGGCGCCATTGATACAAAAAATTATAAGCGATTTGGGTGTGACAGATGCTAAAGAAATGGGTAAAGTAATGGGTGCTGCCAATAAAGAATTTGCTGGAAAAGCAGATGGCGGAACCATTTCTAAAATTGTGAAACAATTATTGGCACAATAAATTTTAGGAGATATGTGGCAAGAAATAGATAATAAATGGGTAAAAGAATTTGAGTTTGCAGATTTTATTGCAGCTTTTGGATTTATGACTCAAGTGGCTTTTATAGCCGAAAAACACAACCATCATCCCAATTGGTACAATGTATACAACAAAGTGCGAATTGAGTTGACCACACACGATGCTGGCAATATCGTAACCGAAAAAGACAAAGCATTAGCCCAAGAAATAGATCATTTATTAAAATAAAAAATCATGAGAATTAAGCAATTATTGATATTGACTCTAGTAAGCATTAGCCTTTATGCCCATGCGCAAACCATAGACGAATTATCCAATAAATTTTGGCGATTGAAAGTAGCTACTATTAATGGCATGGTATATGATTTTTCCAATAATATCAGCGATGCACCTACTATGCAGTTTAGCGGAGGAAATATTAGAGGAAATGGGGGCTGTAATGCCTATCATACTAAATTTACATTGAATAATAATTCTATAGAATTTGGAAATATTTTATCTACCCGTATGGCATGTGCTAATTTGTCTTTGAACGAAGCTGTATATTTTCAAGCATTATCACAATTGCATTTGATAGAATATTTCCCAGGAAGAAATGAGCTCATATTTACGAATCAAAGTGGCGATAAATTGACGTATTACTCACAATTTTCTCGTTCCGAAAATTCGTATACGCCACCACCACCTTCACGTAATTATAATTCGGATGAAGATAACAGTTCAAGCTACAGTCGTTCAAGATATAGCCGCTATAAGTATGGGAAAAAATTGAGCCGTAAAGAACGTCTTCGTCTTCAGCGTGAAGAACGAGAGGAAGCTAGAAAGAATAAAAAGTCTCGTGGCAAAAAGGGTAAAAAGTTGAGCAAAAAAGAGCGCTTGAAAATGGAAAAAGAAGAACGTCTTCAAGCCAAAAAAGACAAAAAGAAAAAAGGTAAAAAAGGAAAACGCGATAATATCGAAGACGAAAAGCCTTCAAAAAAGTCCAAAAAAGACAAAAAGTCTAAGAAAGATTCAAATAAAGATTCAAAAAAATCTAAGAAAGATAAGAAAGGGAAAGACAAAAAAAAGAAGTAAACGATGCGTGAAGAACACAATTCTAATAATTTTTTAGAAGAAATAATAGAAATTCATTTAAAAGAAGGAAGATATAAATCAATTGTAACTCGATTTCCGCCTGAGCCAAATGGATATCTACATTTAGGTCATGCGAGCAGTATTTGCCTAAATTTTGGATTGACCAAAACATTCCCAGGATATACAAATCTTCGATTTGATGATACCAACCCTACAACCGAAGACACTGAATTTGTAGAAAGTATCAAACAGGATATAAAATGGCTGGGATTTGAATGGAAAAATGAATTATATGCCAGTGATTATTTTGAAACGTTGTATGAATATGCAGTTGCCCTTATCCAAAAAGGATTGGCTTATGTAGATGATAGCACGAGCGAAGCAATAGCCGAGCAAAAAGGAACCCCAACAAAGCCTGGAAGAGAAAATGAATTTAGAAATAGAAGTATAGAGGAGAATCTTGCACTATTTCAAGCAATGAGAAATGGCGAATTTCCCGATGGCGCCAAAACCCTTCGTGCCAAAATAGACATGCAGCATGTAAATATGCTCATGCGCGACCCAATTATTTATCGAATCAAACATGCGCATCATCACCGTACCGGCGATACATGGTGCATTTATCCCATGTATGATTTTGCGCACGGACAAAGCGATAGTATAGAAAATATTACACATTCTATATGTACTATGGAATTTATCCCACATAGAGAATTGTATGATTGGTTGATAGAAAAATTGGAAATTTATCCTTCCAAACAATATGAATTTGCCCGTAGAAATATAAATTACACCGTTACTAGCAAACGAAAATTGCTACAATTGGTTCAAGACAACTATGTAGATGGCTGGGATGATCCTCGTATGCCTACTATAAGCGGACTTCGCAGGAGAGGTTTTACTCCGGAAAGTATTAGAGAATTTTGTATGCGAATAGGGATAGGCAAGCGTGAAAATATGGTAGATGTAGGGTTGTTGGAATTTTGTCTTAGAGAAGATTTGAATAAAAAAGCCAAAAGAGTTATGGCGGTTTTAGATCCTATCAAATTAACTATAACCAATTATGATGCTCAAAAGATAGAGTTTCTTCAAAGTGAAAATAACCCTGAAGATGAACAGGGGGGTTTTAGAGAAGTTCCCTTCTCAAATACATTATGGATAGAGCGCGAAGATTTTAAAGAAGTAGCAGAAAAAAAATGGTTCAGATTAGCTCCAGGTGCTACAGTAAGGTTAAAAAGTGCCTATATTATCCAGTGCGATGATTTTGTAAAAGATAGCGAAGGAAATATGGTAGAAATAAAAGCAAGCTATATCCCTGAAAGTAAAAGTGGTTCGGACACCAGTGGCATTCACGTAAAAGGAACTATACATTGGGTTTGCGCCAAATCAGCAGTAGAAGCGGAATGCAGACTCTATGACAGACTATTCAAAGTAGAAAATCCGTCTAGTGAAGAATGCGATTTTAAGGATTTTATCAATGAAAAATCATTGGAAATAATTTCTAAAATATATATAGAGCCCTCTTTAAAAGGCGCAAAACTGGGTGAATATTTTCAGTTTTTGAGAAAAGGATATTTTGTATTGGATAAAAATGCTACCTCGTCTCATATTGTATTTAATAGAACGGTAACGCTTAAAGATACTTGGGCAAAGTTGAATAAATAATCAAACTTATTGCTCATTATTTAGCTATATAATAATGTACTATGCAGCAATATGCTCAAATCTTATTAATTGCTATCCCAATCTTTTTGGGATTGATAGGTATTGAAAAAGCGTATGGACATTTTTTTAAAAAAGATACGGTTCCTGTAATGGATGCAATATCAAGTCTTTACTCGGGCATCACAAATATTGTAAAAGACATATTGAAGATTTCAGTTACATTGGTTTCTTATGAATTTTTAGAGCATAAATTAGCCCTGTTTTCTATCCCCAATACGATTTTGGTCTATATAATAGCTTTTATTATTATTGATTTTCAGGGATATTGGGTGCATCGTTGGTCGCATCAAATCAATTTTTTTTGGAATAAACACGCCATTCATCACAGTTCCGAGGAATTTAATCTTGCGTGCGCTTTGCGTCAGTCCATTTCCAGTTTTGTAAATCTTTTTACGTTTCTTCTTATACCTGCGGCAATTTTAGGCGTTCCTGCACAAGTTGTTGCTACAATATTGCCTATACATCTTTTTATGCAATTTTGGTATCATACACAGCATATAGACAAAATGGGAATTTTGGAAAAAATAATTGTAACGCCTTCGCATCATCGAGTGCATCATGCTATAAATCCCGAATATATAGATAAAAATCACAGCCAAATATTTATAATTTGGGACAAATTATTTGGTACATTTCAGGAAGAATTGCCCAATATTCCAGCGGTGTATGGAATTACGAGACCTGCTCATACTTGGAATCCTATACATATTAATTTTCAGCATCTTTTTTTATTGATTCAAGATACTTTTCGAGCCAAGAATTGGAGTGATAAGCTGACAATATGGTTCAAACCTACTGGCTGGAGGCCAAGAGAATTGGAGGAAACTGCGCCAATCTATAAGATTGAGAATGTGTATGATATGCAAAAATATACAACATCATTGTCAAGCCCACAATTCGTATGGATAGTCATTCAATTTTTTCTTACCGCTTTTTTTCTTTTTCATTTTTTGGGAAATATCGCAATCTTAGGAATTCCAAAAATTTATATCTATGGACTATTTTTATTCTCTATAGTCTATAGCACTACGGAGCAAATGAATGTAAACCCAAACGCTATTTTACTTGAAGGCATCAAAATGCTTTTTGGGATGGGAATTTGGATCTATTATGGTTCGTGGTTTCATTCTTTGGAAGCAACTAGCCTACAAGGAGTACTCGTGATAAGCTATTTAGTGCTTTCTTTTCTAGGGTCTTATTTCTTGTTCAAAAGAAGATAAGAGTTAAAAAAATCTCTCTAATTAATAGAAGGCTTTTTTTAATGAATCCAGCTGTATGCGTAATCGCCAAATTCTATTTCCGTAGCATACTTTGTAAGCTTCAATGGCTTGAACGTATCAATCATGACGGCTAATTCTTGCGTTTCTTTTTTGCCTAAACTTCTTTCAATAGCACCAGGATGTGGACCATGAGGGATTCCAATTGGATGAAGGGTAAACATCCCTTTTTCTATATTATTTCTACTCATAAAATCGCCATCAACATAGTATAATACCTCGTCGCTATCGACATTAGCATGATGATACGGTGCAGGTACAGATTCTGGATGATAATCGTACATTCTAGGCACAAAACTACAGATTACAAAATCTTTTCCATCCCATGTTTGATGAATTGGAGGTGGCATGTGAATTCTTCCGGTAATTGGCTCAAAATTAAAGATTGAGAAAATATAAGGATAATGGTACCCATCCCATCCAATAGCGTCAAAAGGATGATATTTGTAGTACGTAGGAAACATGGTTTGGTTTTTCTTTATATAAACCAAGAATTCCCCTTCTTCGTCATGGGTAATTAGATTATTTGGAACCACAATGTCTCTTTCGCAGTATGGGGCATGTTCTAGAAATTGACCAAATTTTGATAAATATCTTTTTGGGAAGTCATAAGGGCCAAAAGATTCAACTATTAAAAGTCTATTATCTGTAGTATTGAATTCTAATTGATAAATAATTCCTCTAGGAATCATAATATAATCACCGTATTTAAAATTCAACTCGCCATATATGCTTTTCATTTTTCCTTCTCCTTTGTGAATAAAGATAAGCTCATCGGCCGATGAATTTTTATAAAAATAGGAAGTCATGGACTTTGAAGGGGCACAAACCGTAATTTCACAGTCATTATTTACCATTAAAGGTTTTCTACTTTTGAGAAAATCTTCCTCTGGTTTTACATCAAATCCTTTGAAGCTTCTTGGCTTGCAATGATTATCTTCCGCAATGGGAGGTGCTACCGAAAAAGGCTCTTCATAACGAATAGCTACTGTAGGAGGATACGTATGATAAATAAGCGATGAATTATTCGAAAAACCTTCCGTTCCTACCAACTCTTCTTGATATAGGCCGCCATTTGGCTTTCTAAATTGAGTATGTCTTTTTGCAGGAATTTTACCCAATGACTGATAATGTGGCATAAATTATATTTTAATAACGCAAAGATAACAAGTTTGAAATTAAAAAAACAGATAAAAACGTCTTATTTTTTCTTGCAATCAAACCCTAATTGTTTCACTTTCATTAAAAGCGAATCAATCGAAGAATGCTCAATATATTTGAGGCTAGCACAATCTTTGCCTATAAAAATAGCTTTATTGTTTTTTATTATAACACTACATGCTTCCGCGCCTATACTTTGGCATTCGTAGCATGGCTCTTGGCATGAAAAAAGCAACGTTAGAAAAATAATGAGAATGGTTCCTTTCATGGTTATATTTTATTGCAATCTAGAAATAGTTTTTTCCAAGGTATTTGCAAAAAAGTCAATCTCTTCTTTTGTATTGTATATTGAAATAGAGGCTCTACAAGTGCCTTCTATTTCCAGTTTTCGCATCATAGGCTGACAACAATGATGCCCGGTCCTAATAGCTATTCCTTTGGCGTCTAGCATTTGTCCAATATCAAAAGGGTGAATATTTTCTACTATAAAAGATAGCGCGCCAATACTTTTGTTTTTTGGGGATAAAATCTTAACAGGGGCTATTTTTTCTAATTTTGTATATAAATAGTGATAGAGTTCCATCTCGATTTCTGAAATTCGATTCCATCCGATAGAGTCTATAAATCTAATACTTTTTTCAAAAGCAATAACGTCTCCAA
>JBIPMU010000064.1:0-6696 GCA_044377205.1 Chitinophagales bacterium
TCTTCAAAAAATGCTCTTAATTTATCAATTTTAATAATTTTTTCTATTGAAATTTCTGGACGCGTAAGAATGTTTCCAAGAGGCATTTGTTGTTTTAAACTTGTTGTTCCCAATTCATCAAACAAACCATTTACATCGCTGGGGGTAACTTTAATGGTTTTAAAAAGTTCTAATATTCTATGTACTTCTTCTTTTCTAGATTTCATTCGAAGAATTCTATCTTCTTTTGCTAATCCTATTTTTTCTCCTATTGGTGTAAGTCTAAAATCACAATTGTCGCCCCTCAATAAAATTCGATATTCCGCTCGACTTGTAAACATTCTGTAAGGCTCATCGGTTCCTTTGTTTACCAAATCATCAATTAGGACACCAATATAGCTTTCGTCTCTTTTTAATACCAAAAGCTCCTGGTTATCTATTATTCGGCTGGCATTTATCCCTGCCACCAAACCTTGTCCAGCTGCTTCTTCATAACCAGTTGTTCCATTGATTTGTCCCGCAAAAAATAAATTTTCTATTAACTTTGTTTGTAAATAAATATCTAGCTGTGTTGGGGGGAAATAATCATATTCAATAGCATAGCCTGGGCGATACATTTTTACCTTTTCAAAACCCGGAATCTGTTTTAATGCTTTAAGCTGAACATCATAAGGCAATGATGTTGAAAAACCGTTAACATAAATCTCATTAGTATTCCATCCTTCGGGCTCTACAAATATTTGATGTCTATCTTTATCTGCAAAACGATTAATTTTGTCTTCTATACTAGGACAATATCTAGGGCCTACCCCTTCTATGTCTCCATTAAACATTGGGCTTCTATCAAAACCTTCTTTTAAAGAATCGTGTACAAGGTGATTTGTATATGTAATCCAACAGCATCTTTGTTCTTTTGGTTTTTCAATATTCATAAAAGAGAATCCTTCTATTATGGGATCTCCTTCTTGTTTTTCCATTTTTGAATAATCAAGACTTCGTCCATCCACACGCGGTGGAGTACCTGTTTTCATTCTTCCGCTTTCAAAACCGAGAGAAATTAATTGTTCTGTAATACCTGTTGCTTTGGCTTCGGCTGCTCGGCCACCACCAAATTTTTTATCACCAATATGAATTAAACCATTTAGAAACGTTCCATTAGTAAGAACTACCGCTTTAGATTCTATCTCTATTCCAAGCTGTGTTTTTACTCCAGTTACTTTATTGTTATCTATTAATAATTCAGATACCATTTCTTGATATATATCTAAATTGTCAATTTTTTCTAAGTGCTCTCTCCACAACGAAGCAAACATCATTCTGTCATTTTGTGTTCTAGGGCTCCACATAGCAGGACCCTTGCTTCTATTAAGCATCCTAAACTGAATCATTGACATATCAGATATAATTCCAGACAAACCACCAAGTGCATCTATTTCTTTTACTATTTGTCCTTTTGCTACACCCCCCATTGCTGGATTACAACTCATCTGACCAATTACTTGCATATTCATAGTAACAAGAAGGGTTTTCTTACCAATATTTGCTGCTGCTGCTGCTGCTTCACAACCAGCGTGACCAGCACCTACTACTATTACATCATATTTTTGAAACATAGGTATACCTTATTTAATATTTAATGGTTTAACTAAATCATTATTTAACTGAATACTTTCGTTTTCGTCTATAAAATTTATAAAATAATAAACAGAATTATCTAATACCTCAGATTCTTCAAATGAGTTATATAAATAATCTGTAAACATGGATTGGATGATATCTGGGTTATAATTTTGTTTTTCTGAAAACGGTTGTGTTTCATATATAAATAATTTATTATCTTTGAAACGAACTCTCAAATAATCATCTTTTAAAGCATTAAGTAAAAGATAATTTTCATTGTACAATATTTTAATATCATTTATTTTATCAAACTGATAAATGGCATAAGATTTATTTATTATAAAATCACTAATTTGTTGATTAAAATTTACTTTATAATGTGCATTGGACAATTTAAATGATGTGTTTTCTTTGTTTATATAAAACTCAAAATAATTTTTATTTATCTTAGGATTGTAGTGCCATAAATTATTAAAATTAAATATAGGAAAAAATGAGCGAAACGATGGTAATTTACATGAAATCCTTATTTCATTTTTTCTTTTTTGTTCTTTATTATATCCCATATATGCAATAAAAGGATTTAATAAACCAGGTTTAAAATGAAAACTAACCTTATCTCCCTCTATTATATATTTTCCATAAACAAATGTCTTTTTCAAAGAGGTGTTTGATACAAAATAAAAATTATTATCCTCTAAAAAAACAAACTTATAATTGCTTGTTGCAACATCGAGATTATATATTCCTGATATTTTATATTGATTATTAAATGATTCTGAATCATTCTGGGAAAATATCAATGTGTTTTTTATAAATAATAAAATTAAAATTATTTTCTTCATTTCTTAAATATAATTAATGTTCCACGTGGAACATTAAATTTTATAACTATTTAGTTCCACGTGGAACATTTGTTTTATAATATTCTAAAAATTTATTTTCTTCATTTCTTATTAATAGTTTTTCTTGTGTTGTTTGGTCGTTAAAACCAATTAAATGTAAAAAACCATGTATTATAACTCTATTTAGTTCTTCAGAAACCATAGTATCAAATTCTATTGCATTTTTTAAAATTTGATTATATGATAAATAAAAATTTCCAAATAATTGACTATCTTCTATACTTAAATTAAATGACAATATATCAGTATCATAATTATGATTTAAAAAATTGGTATTTAATTTTTTCATATCATCAGATGAAATAAAAGAATACTCTAAATATATGGACTTATAGTTTAAATTTAAAGAATTAATATAATCAGAAAAAACAGTTTGATTATTTTTTTCTATAATTAGATTATCAATATAATTATCGTTTGAATTGTTATAAAATATAATATTTATATCTTTCATGTTAATTCAAAATAATATATTTACCCGATGTATTGTCAACAGTAATAGTAGGAACTATTTTTTTATTTTCAAAAAAATCATAAACTTGTTTTAAATTAGACCAAAAAGATAATAATGAAACATTATTTTTAAAATAATCTAATTTCAATTTATTAAAATTATTTAAAGTTAATCTTGTTGGAAATATATGTATAGGAATCATTAATTGACCATTATTTTTTGCTATAACTGAAATTAAATAAATTTCTTTAATTAAATCATCATTCATAGGTAAACATCCTATAGTTTCACATTTTCCATGTATATAAATATCACCACCCAATCTTTCAGCTTTTGATAAAATTTTATCACTCTCATTAGGATAATTTAGTTCTAATGAAAGATAATACTTACTTACAGGATTAAAAGATTTAATCTCATATACGCCTTCTGGAATTTGTAAATCACCTTCTTTTCTTTTTGGTCCTAATTCTCCTACAGTAGTACATATTGAATAAGTATAAATATGTATAAACTTTTGACTATCAATTGAATATGACCACAACTCTAATGTTTTATTCCATTTAAAAGCTCTCCAAAAAATTTGTACTTTTGATAATTCTATTTTTTTTGATTTAAACAAACTATCAATTTTATATAATTTTGTTTTGTAAGCATCACTTACTCTTGCATATTGCAATTGATCTTTCATAAAATCTTGACAATAAGAATTTACAGAAATTAAAAGCAAAAAAATAAGTAAACTTTTTTTCATTTATATTTTTAATAATTTATTTAAAAACAATATTTATTTTAAAAACCTTTGCAAATTTAATCCACTTCATTTATTATTATATATATTTTTTTATAAAAAGAAAACTAATAATTAATAATAATGTGTGTTAATTATGGTATAACTTTTATGTTTAAACATTGACATTGTCCTTTTCAACATTTATTAATTTATTTTCAACAATGATTTTTTATCTAATTTATTGATTTTATATGATATATAATTTTTATTTATAGTAATGTTAATTATATTTTTTAATAACTTAAATTAGGTGAATTGTTGAAATATTCAAATTATTGTTAATTAGATAGTTTATTATTTTTCATAACTTTTTTAATAATAGATAATTTTAATTAAAATATATAGTATTCAACAATTGTAAACAATACATGTTAGTTTGTTCAATATTAATATTTTATCCAAAAATATTTAATCCAGGTATATTTGGTACTATATTTTGTACTGTATTTAAAAAGTAACTTTCACTTTCGCTTAATGCTTTTTTTATTGCTTCATTTATTGATGCTTGTTTTTCTTCAAGTGATAAATTATCAAATCCCTCTTTTAAATCAATAGATACGATATCTTTTTTACCATTACTTTTTACTATAACAAAGTTTTTCGAATCAGAAACAACAAATTCTTTTGCTTCCATATCTACTTTTGCTTTTAGCGCTTTATCTTTAATTTCATTAATTTTTGAAAAAATATCAAACATATTTATTTATTTAAAGTTTATGCAAATATATAAATAAAAAAAAATACATTAAATTTGTGGAAATTAATTTATCAACATATTCTATATGAAACCAATAATTTTAGCAGTAAATGGTAAAGAACCTAGTATTTCAAAATCATGTTTTATTGCTCCTAATGCTACTATTGTGGGAGATGTAGAAATGAAAGATCATTGTAGTGTATGGTTTGGGGCAGTGGTTCGTGGTGATGTTAATTTTATAAAAATAGGCAATAAAGTAAATATACAAGATAATGTTACAATTCATGGAACATATCAAAAATCAGGAACTACTATAGGTAATAATGTATCTATAGGTCATAATGCTTGCGTACATGGTTGTACTATTTATGATAATGTCTTAATTGGAATGAATGCAGTAGTAATGGATAATACAATTATAGAGTCTTATTCTATTGTGGCGGCAGGCGCTGTAGTTCCAGCAAATACTCATATAAAGTCTGGAGAATTATGGGCAGGAGTTCCAGCAAAAAAAATAAAAGATGTTCCCACTTCGCTCAAAGAAGGCGAAATAGAACGAATAGCTAATAATTATATATTATACAGTTCATGGTTTAAATAAAAATATATGTCTATAAAAATTTTATTTAAAGATACAATGATTTATGGAGTTAGCACTATTTTGATGCGACTATTAAGCTGGATTTTAACCCCTTATTATACTAATCGCTTAAATGGTCCAATAGAATTAGGAATTATAGGAGAACTATATGCATATGTAGCTTTTTTTAATATAATATATATGTTTGGAATGGAGACAGCATATTTTAGATTTGTAAAAGAGCACGATGAACATGATGTATTTAATACTGCTCAAAATATTGTATTATGGGTATCGGGTATTCTCACAGTATTGTTTTTGTTATTTGCTACACCCATAGCAAATGTAATGCATTATGACGGAAAGGAAATTTATATAAGACTTTTTGCATTTATTTTGTTTTTTGATAATATAATTAATATTTCTTTAGCTCGGTTACGTCAAAATGGACAATCTAAAAAGTTTGTTTATATAAAAACAACCTATATTGTCTTTAATGTCATATTGAATATCATATTTATTGAATTAATTGTTAGAGGAAATTATGAAAGTGTTTTAAAACAAGATCAAGTTTTATGGATTGTGATTGCAAATTTTATACCTAGTTTTATATTATTTTTATATTTTATAAAAGCTATAATTTCTTCTATAAAAAAATATAATAAGATATTATTAGATAAAATGTTGCCCTATTCTTATCCACTTCTTGTTATCGGCTTAGCTGGTATGGTAAATGAAACATTAGACAGAACCCTTTTGAAATATTTGTTGCCAGGCACAATAGAAGAAAATTTATTTCAAATAGGAATATATAGCGCTAATTATAAATTATCTATAATTATGTCTTTAGTAATTCAAGCCTTTCGTATGGGAGCTGAACCCTTCTTCTTTAAAAATGCAGATAATGAAAATGCCCCAAAAACATATGCTTCGGTGATGAATTATTTTACAATTGTATGTTGTATTATTTATTTATTTACATATTTGAATCTTGGTTGGATATCTAAAATTTTAAATTCAAAATTTAACGAAGGAATCATTGTTGTTCCCGTTTTGCTTATAGCAAACATGTTTTTAGGCATGTATTACAATACAACAATTTGGTATAAATATACCAATCAAACTCACAAAGGAGGTGTAATTGCTGTAATAGGAGCAATAATTACAATTATTTTAAATATTACCTTAATTCCTGAAATGGGATATTTAGGGGCAGCAGTTGCAACATTGGTGTGCTATTTTTCAATGTTTATAATATCTTTAGTTTGGGGCAACTTGTATTTTCCGATTCCATATAATTATTTTTTCTTGTTTGTAATCATAGCAAGTTCTATTATTTTATCGTATTTTATTAGATTCTTTTATCAAAAAGAATGGTATGTTACATTGTTTTTTAGCATATTCCTACCAATTATTATTTTGTATTCTGCTTATAATCAATTTTTAAAAGATAAAAAACACATTTCTTAATGTAGTTTTATACTATCTCTTAAATATTCAACATACTTTTGTACAAAATTATTTATTTATGAAAAAATTAGTATTAACAACATTTGCTATCGCAGCAACATTATTTGTGGCAGCACAAAAAAGTGCAAGTTCAGCAGTAAAATTAACTTCAGAAAACACAACAGTAACATGGTTGGGTAAAAAAGTTGGTGGAAGCCA
>JBIPMU010000065.1:0-6674 GCA_044377205.1 Chitinophagales bacterium
TTGTAATCCAGAAGATTGAACGTTCAATGATAATGTTTGTCCATCACCACTTGGAAGGGGCTTCCAGTATCTTGTTTTGAATAAATTTCGAATAGAAAAATTCGTAAAATTTAAACCTACTTGTCCATACACGAAATTGGCATATCCAAGAGATAACGATAATTGATCAGAAGGTTTTTCTTCTACTACCAAGTCAATATCTACTGTTCCATCTTCTTTTGGTTTTGGAAGAATTTGCATGGTTTCAGGATTGAAATACCCAAGTGCTGCGATTTCTCTTTGTGTTCTTATTAATTTAGATCTATCAAACTTGTCCCCTGGTTTTATTCTTAATTCTCTTCGAATGACTTTTTCGTTGGTTTTTTCATTTCCTGAGATATTAATAGTATTGATTGTAGCTTGTTGTCCTTCATATACGCGCATTTGAATATCTATACTATCGCCTACAACAGCAACTTCTACGGGATCAATATTGAAGAATAAATAGCCATCGTCCATATATAGAGAGCTTACATCGTCTCCAGCTTGACTTTGTTGGAGCTTTTCTTCCATTTTTTTGGAATTATATACATCTCCTTTTTTAATACTCAATATGCTACTTAGAATTGTATCATTGTACTTTGTGTTTCCTACCCAAGTAATATTTCGATAGTAATATTTTTTTCCTTCATTTACTTTTAAAATCAATCCTACGTTTTGATTTTTCCCAAATATTGTAGTATCCCATACTACTTCTGCATCGCGATGTCCAATTGAAGCATAATATTCTTTTATGGCTTTTCTGTCAGCAGATTTTAGATCTATAGGATTATATTTTGCACCTTTAAAAACATTGGGAGAGATAAAAGTAGATAAATAATTCATTACATTTTTTGGGTTCAAAGCGCCCAGTCTATCGAACCAAGTCCAAGTAGTGTCCTTGAAATGTTTTTTGATTTTAAGCATCTCAAAAAGCTTGATATTAGCGGCTTCTTTGTTTTGTTCCATTGCTTTTTTGAGTCTGTGGTCTGAGGCCTCATTATTTCCAATAAAAGAAATGTCATCAATTCGATATTTTAGCCCTCTTTTTATCTCAATAGATAAGGCGACACTGTTTGGGATTGCCGTATCTTTTTCGGTATCAATAGCAACCTCCGTATTTATAAATCCTTTGTCTTTATAGAATTCTTTGATTGTATTTGTAATGCTGGTTTTGATATTATCATTGAATACAGTACCTGTACGAAGCGATATTTTGCCACGAATATCTTCTACGTCGCCTTTTTTTACCCCTGTAATTCGGTATTTGCTCATTCTAGGTTTTTCTTCTACTTTGATAAGAAGAAAAACGTTGTTTTTATCATATCGTTCGGCAATGATTTTAATATCTGAAAAAAGACCTTGCTTCCAGAGAGTTTTGATGGCATTAGAAATTTCATATCCTGGTATTTCTATAGTTTGTCCAACTCGTAAGCCAGAAAGAGAAGCAATAACTGCGTTTTCAAGTGTATAGATACCTTCTATTCTAATTGCGGCAATGTTATATTCTTTTTGTTGGGCAAATGTATATGAAAACAGCAAGCAAAAACTAACTGTAAAAAGGCTTTTTGAAAAGAATTGTCGCATTGGTCTATATAAGTAAATTAATCTGCAAATATGGGAAAAAAAAAATTATTACCCATAATTTAAAACGGCTCAATTCAAATTTTTAGATAATCCAAAGTTTGAAAAGATGTTTTAATAATAAGCTCATTTCTATAATTTTAGAAATGAGCTTGTATTATTGTATAATTTAAAAGAAACTATTTCTTTTTTCCGCCTTCTGTTTTTGCTTCCATGCTCAATGTAGCATGAGGTACTGCCATTAGACGTTTTTTATCTATCAAATTCCCAGTTTTTCTGCATATACCGTATGTTTTATTTTCAATACGAATCAAAGCGTTTTCTAGATTTTGGATAAATTTTATTTGACGATTGGCCATATTGCTCAAATGTTCTTTTTCATTTGTATGTCCACCGTCTTCCATTCCCGTAAATTTTATATCATCATCATTTAGTTCACTTTCGCGCATAGCTTCTTGATAGAATTCTAATTCTTCTCTTGCTTCTTTTATTTTTCCATTAATTAATTGACGAAACTCATTGAGCTCTTCATCATTGTATCGAGTATGTCCTATAAAAGGACCAGATATTTCTGCATATTCATCCTCGTCATAAAAATTGTTTGAATCATTGGCACCTTCTTGGTCGTTAATTTTCAAATCCAGCTCGTCTTTTTTTGTCATTTTTGCCATAACTTGGTTAAATTTTAATTATTAATAAATCGATTTTTATTTCATTTAGTTCCACTTCTACGCCATTTTCTATATTTTCTACAAAAGTAATTTGATTCGCAAGTACTTCATTGCTAATGTATTCGCCAAATTCAGCTATCATTTTTTTTAAGGCATCGTTCTTGGGAATAGAAATATTTATCTTATCCGTAACATTGAAGTCTTGCTCTTTTCTATAATTTTGGACTTTATTGATAAACTCTCTTGCCAACCCTTCGTTGATCAAATTTTCGGTAAGTGTAATATCCAGCGCAAGAGTGAGTCCATTTTCACTCGCTACAAGAAACCCTGGCATATCGCTCGTGCTGATTTCTACTTCTTCGAGCAATATTTCATAGTTGCCAACTTGTATAGCTTTGTTGCGTTCTACAACATTGATTTTTTCTTGATCAAAGCTTGCAACTTCATTAGCAATAGCTGCCATATCTTTGCCTAATTTCTTTCCTAAGAGCTTAAAATTGGCTTTGGCTGATTTGACAAATAATCCAGAACCTTCTTCTACATATTCAAGTTCTTTTATATTTACTTCGGACTTAATTATGTCCTCAATTTTGAAAAAATCTTGTTTTTGTGCTTCGTTCAGAATTGGGATAAGTGCTTTTTGAAGCGGCTGTCTTACTTTTATTTGTTCTTTCTTTCTCAAAGACAAAATCATAGAGCTGATGTCTTGTGCCAGTGCCATTCGTCTTTCTAAGTTTAAATCTATTATAGAGTTATCAAAAGAAGGCCATTGGGTTAAGTGAACCGAATCCCATTTTAGATTTGAATTTTCTGCCTTTGCTTTGTCTTTTATGGGTGCTGTCAATTGAGCGTATAACCAATCGGAAAAGAATGGCGCTATTGGACTCATAAGTTGACTTAAGGCAACCATACACTCAAAGAGTGTTTCATAAGCTGCTTGCTTATCAGTACCCACCTCATTTTTCCAAAAACGTCTTCGGCTCAATCTGATAAACCAATTGCTCAAATTTCTATCTACAAACTCATCTATCGCTCTTGCGGCTATGGTAGGTTCATAATTTTCAAAAGCTTCGCCTACCTCTTTTTTCAAAGTATTGAGCTTGGAAATAATCCATTTGTCTAACTCTGGCTTTTGATCATTTGGAATGATATTTTTTTCATCCAATACAAATCCATCAATATTGGCGTAAAGTGTAAAGAAAGAATAGGTATTAAATAATGTGCCAAATAATTTTCTCCTAACCTCTTCTACACCTTTTATATCAAATTTTAAATTGTCCCAAGGGGATGAATTAGAAATAATATACCATCGAACTGCATCTGCCCCATATTTCTCCATTGTTTCAAATGGATCGACTACATTGCCGAGACGCTTGCTCATTTTTACACCGTTTTTGTCTAATACTAAGCCATTTGAGATGACATTTTTGTATGCTGGTTGGTCAAAAAGCATGGTAGAAATAGCATGAAGTGTATAAAACCATCCACGCGTTTGGTCTACGCCTTCTGCAATAAAATCGGCAGGATAAGCATTTTTGAATTTATCTTGATTTGAAAAAGGATAATTCCACTGTGCATAAGGCATAGAACCACTGTCAAACCATACATCTATTACATCTAGTTCTCTTGTAAGAACTTTCCCATCTTTTATCAATGTTACAAAATCGATATACGGCTTGTGAAAATCACCTTTGTTTTCCTTAAATTTACCCGTAAACTCATTATTCTTTTCTATATTCTTTTCGCTTAATAGTCCAGAAGCATTTGCTTTTTCTATTTCTTGGAATAGATGGTCTTTTCCGCCTATACACAAATGTGTTTCTTTGGTTTCATCTACCCATATTGGCAAAGGAATTCCCCAAAAACGGCTACGACTAAGATTCCAATCTTGAATATTTTCTAGCCATTGTCCAAAACGCCCTGAACCTGTACTTTCCGGTTTCCAGTTGATTTTTTTATTATTGGCTATCATCTTCTCTTTTAAAGAAGACATGCGGATAAACCAGCTATCGAGTGGATAGTATATAATAGGTTTATCGGTTCTCCAGCAATGCGGGTAGCTATGAACATATTTCTGCACATTAAAGGCTTGTCCTCTTGTTTTGAGTTCTATAGAAATGTCTATATCTGGGCTTTTATATTCGGCATCGTCTCTATAGTTTTTTACAAAACGTCCTGATAAATAACCCATTCCGACTACAAATTTACCTTCACGATCTACCATCGTCAATTCTCCAATTGCATTTTCGGCAGCTACCTTGCGGTCATCCGCTCCAAAAGAAGGCGCTATATGTACTATTCCCGTTCCGTCTGTAGTGGTTACAAAATTTCCAGTAATCACTTTGAATGCATCGCCTTGGATATTACTTTTCGAATTGCTTTCAAAAGGCAATAATTGTTTATAAGATATTCCTGCCAAATCAGCGCCAACACAAGTTCCAAGAATTTGGAATGGAATGTTCTTTTCATCAAAAACTAATCCCTCGGAATGTTCTTTTTGATTTTCAGTTTTGAACCATTTTCCTATCAACTCTTTAGCTAAAATAATAGTTTGTGGTACTTTTGTATAAGGATTGAATGTGTTTATTAAGCAATATTCAATTTTGGGACCTACGCACAAAGCGGTATTGGAAGGCAAGGTCCAAGGGGTGGTAGTCCAAGCAATAATATATACATTCCCTCCTATATTAGACTGGAATACATCTTTTGTTTTTTGAAGAAAGGCAGCTTCTATCTCAAAACATGCTACGGTAGTTGTATCGGTTACATCTTTGTATGCTCCAGGCTGATTGAGTTCATGGCTGCTGAGTCCTGTTCCTGCTGCAGGCGAAAAAGGCTGAATCGTGAGTCCTTTGTATAGCAAATCTTTGTTGTAGATTTCTCTAATAATATGCCAAACAGATTCTATATATTCATTTTCATAAGTGATGTAAGGATGATCTAGGTCTAGCCAAAAACCCATTTTTTGAGTAAGATCATCCCATTTTTCTTTGAAATGCCAAACAGTTTCTCTGCATTTTTGGTTATATTCTTCAATAGAAATTTTCGTTCCTATATCTTCTTTAGTAATTCCAAGTTCACTTTCTACTTTCAACTCAATAGGAAGGCCATGTGTGTCCCATCCACCTTTTCTGTCTACTCTATAGCCTTTAAGTGTTTTATATCTACAAAAAATATCTTTAATTGTACGGCCTACTACGTGATGAATACCAGGCATGCCATTTGCTGATGGAGGCCCTTCAAAAAACACAAAAGAATTTTTTTCATCCCTAGTGTCAATAGCTGCTTTGAAAATCGAGTTTGATTTCCAAAAAGATTGAATTTCTTTATCTATTGCTGCTAGGTCTAATCCTTTGTATTCCTTGTATGTCATATTTTGTCGGCTAAAAAATTGTGCAAAAATAACTATATTTTTCGTATAAAGATAAATTATCTTTATGTGTTTCATCAATATAAATTGAATTTTTTATTCAGAGATAATTTTACAATTAAAAAAGTGACAAAGTTATTGAAATGTTAAAATTTCACCACTAGGAAATTTTTAATCAATTTTGGTTAAAAAAACTTAATTTTGTAGATTTTTAAATTTTAATAATAAGCAATAAACATGAATAGAATCAAGCTTTTGCAAAAATTACTACTTTTTTTTATGATTGTACTTAAAAATAGTGCATATAGTCAAGAGGTAAGCAATAATTTTATTGTAACGCAAACATATCAATATGGAGAAAAAGTAATACAGATAACGACCTCAGAAACAAATAATAGTATACTTGGCACGATCCAATTGTATGATTCGGATCAAAAACTAGTAAAAGAAGTCAAAAATGTAGAGCTTATTAAAGCACCTTACTATACAACCATTAGCGTGGAGGGTCTTTCAGAAGGAAATTATCAAATAAAAGTATTTTCAGATTCTCTAGTTTATTCTCAAACAATCTTTATCAATAAATAATCTTTATCTCAATGCAAAAATTTTTATATTTAATAGTATTTTCAATAGTCATCAATAATATATCCGCACAGGTAATTACTCCGTTTACCGTAAGGAAAACAATCACACAAAAAGGAGGTATCATATTTCTCTCAAATAGTTCTTCTAAAGCTACTCCAGATAATGTGGTTCAAAATCAAATTGCTCCAGCAGGGACTGGATACAACAATTCTTTTACAAATGCTTATATTGATATTGATACAGACCCTTCAACTTTCATGTCTAGTAGTGATTCATTGGCATTGCCAGTTTGTAGTGAAATTACATGGGTAGGACTCTACTGGGGTGCAGATTGTTCTTCGGGAGATGAAAATTTTGCAACACGTAATCAAGTAAAGCTAAAAGTTAATAATGGCACTTATGCCAATTTGATAGCAGATTATCAACAAGACAATACTGTAGGCTAT
>JBIPMU010000066.1:0-6618 GCA_044377205.1 Chitinophagales bacterium
GCTTCATTTTTTTTAAGTGCCGATTTGATTGCAGTAATATCGGGATGAGGCACATCGGCAAATATGGTTATTTTCTTTCTACTATTTACTACTTCTACAAAAAAATCTTTGGTATTATTCGTACAATTTTTCTCTGACGAATTACATTCACAAGAAATTCGATAATGATGAATACCTTCCTGAGTCATTTTGATGAAAAATGATTGATTTTCAGAGAATGAATTGGATTGTGGCTTAATAATTTGGCTCTGAAGTTTTACCGCAGCACCATTTCCTTTCATCTCATACAAAGTTAATTGAATAGGTCTGCCTACTGCATTATCGGCCGATATATTTACAGATACATTTGTTTTTTCATTCAAATAAGCCAATGGATTATAATCTATTACACCAATTTCTATATCAAAAAATCGAGTGGTATCGCCCACTAACAATGAATAGACTTCTATTGGATTTGTAAAATTATAATAATTAAAATTATTACCAACATTAGAATTTCCGTCGGAAACTAATATCACACTTTGCAAATTTTCAATGAAATGCAGTTCATCGGTAGCTTGCAGGGCATTGAAAATATCAGTGCTCTCCCCTTTTAACAAAAACGAATCTTTTGAATCCAATTTATCGGAAAACAAATGCATTTCTACTTCAAAATAACTTGAAAGTTTATCCTGCAATTTTTCAATCGTTTGACGATAATCATCCAATTTAATGTCTTTAAAAGTAGCAATAGAAGAGGAATTATCTACCACCAAAATCACTTTTGGTTTCAAATTACGATTTTGATTAAGCTTCATAAAAGGCGAAATCAGTAAAATGGAAATTAAAAACAATGCTAAAACCCTCAATGCAAAAAGCCCTACAGTAATTATGTCTTTTTGAAAAACAAACTTTCTTGTTTTAGTATTAAAAAAATACAACAAACTAGATATCGCTATAGCAAAAGCTAAGCAAATCAATAAAAATAGAAAATTTTGAGCTATAAATGAGATAATAAGGTATTTTAAATTATATAATTAATTGATAAACTGATGAAAAAATTATCCAAAATATTCTACAAAAATATTATCAGTTTCTTGCAATTTAACGCAATGTAATTTACATTCGCTAATATGTTTTTCTAATTCTTTCCAAATCCAAATAGCCACATTCTCTGTACTTGGTTGCATTTCATAGCCCCAATCTACATCTAAATTTAGATTCATGTGATCTAATCGCTCACAAATATTTTCTTGAATAATTTCACTTAGCTCTTTTGCATTCATTACAAATCCAGTATCTATATTTGGCTCACCTTTTACAGTTACAAAAAGTTCATAATTATGACCATGCCAATTTTTATTGGCACATTTCCCAAAAACAGCTTCGTTTTTTGCTTCAGACCAATTTTCGCAAAATAATTTATGAGCAGCATTAAAATGTTCACGTCTTGTCAAATAAACCATAATATTTTATTTTTTAATCTTTTGTTTAACTTTAAAAAAGGTGTAGTTTCCTTGATTATAAATTTTTTTCAATCCTTTTATAAGTGACAAAGTATCCACTTCTTCTTTACCTCGAGCAATAACATAAATAGGTTGCATTAATTTCCGATAATGATTCATGCTATCTTTTTCAAATTGATTGGAAATAGCACAGATATTATTGGAATAAAAATTAGGTACATAACTATTGGAACTACATACAAGAAAACAAGCATTCTCTTCACTTTTTTGTTTTACAAAATCGATATAAGCGCCTTGTGTGTATTGTTCTATTTTAGGCAAATAATATAAGATAACTAACTGTGAAATGTACATAGTAGCAAAAAATAAAAGAATAATTCCTACTTTATATTTCTTAAACAAAATAAATAAAATACTAAGTATAAATACACCAAAATATAGCACACCAAAAGACAATTCCCATTGATGCCATTCAAAATTTTTCAGAAATACTATTTGTAAATTTTCATCTTGTATAAATTGATGTAACAATCCTATATTCCCTTTCATATAAGGTACAAATGCTATAACCAAAGACCAAAAAGTCCCTACCAATAGCAATAAAATCAATATCGCATAATGAACTTTTTTGCTTTCTTCAAAAATATATCGAATACTATATGTAGCCAAAAATGAAATAGGCAAATACGCTAAGGATGAATAATAAACCACTTTTTGTTTAACAAAGGTAGCTATTATCAATACAACAAATAAACAACCCACCATCATCAACCTAAATATTTTTTGAAGGCTAGGTTCATAGGTTTGAGGACGAAGGCTATTCAGCGCAAAAATTGAAGCGGGAAAACAACCAATTATAAGTATGATGATATGAAAAAACACTCTTTTAAAAAAACTAGCCTTTTCTATACTTAAATCATTTTTTTGATAACTTAAAAATTGAAGAATATAATCAAAACTGCCCGTTTCCCTGTATGTCAAAAATCCCCAAACACCTATAAAAAACAAAACCCATAACGTCCATCTAATTATATTGGTGTATCCAAGACCGTATTTTGCGCTTGATACTAAAAATAAAAACCAATAACTAAAAACCACTATAAAATACGCTTCAGGACCTTTTGTTAGAATGGCTCCTACACAAGCAAAAGCACTCCAGAAAAGACTACGAGCTACATCGCTTTTTCTATAGAGACCATCTATCTGCTCTTGACGCATTTCTATGACTCTACTCATATTGTAGAGACTTAAAAATACAAAGAAATTGAACCAAGGTTCAAGTAAAGCCGTTTTGTGAAATAATTGTGCTAAGAAAAGTGATAAATATAACATCGCCCAAACCACCCCAAAAAATTTTGAAAAAAAACGTTTACCCAATTTAAATAAAAGCAATACGCTTAACAAGCCACAAACGGCATTAGGAAAACGAGCTCCATATTCTTTTAGCGCTAAATACTTATATGAAATAATTTGCAACCAATAGAAAAAAGGAGGTTTTTCCAAATAGTATTTTCCATTCAGATAAGGTGTCCAAAAATGTCCCGTCTGAAACATCTCCTTAGATATTGATGCGTGTAGTGTTTCATCCCAATCAAACAAATTGACTTCACCAATAAATGGAAAGAAAATCAACCCACACAAAAAGGTTAGAATTGCAACACTCGAAAGATTATATATTTTATTCAGAATCTTATCTATTTTTATTAACCATTCATTTTGAATTCATTGCCCATTTTCGCTTTCTAAAGTAATTGTATGCAATAGCAAATATTACTATAAGTGAAATTGGAATTAATAGATTAATTAGCTGCCATTTGATACTTTCTTCTTTCACTTTTTGCTTATCCAGCAATCTCAATTTTATTTCTTTATTTCTAGCCGTCAATAACCCATTTGTATCTGTCAAATATTCCACACAATTTTTTAAGAAATCCATATTGGCAAATACTTGCTTACTATATATTTCATACCCCAATGGATATTGCTCGCCTTTTTGGCTTACGTGATTTTTGATGATATCGGCATCGCCAAAGACAATCATCTTCGTATTTTTTCCATTTTCAATAGGTGAAATTCCTATTTCTTGCAACTTTTTGACAAAATCTACTTCCATTCTATTTTTATACAACGACGAAAATTTTCCTTCAAGTAATACGCCGGTAGGAATAAATGGTTGTTTGAAAAATCTAAAATCCTGTTTCTCTTTTATAGCGGCCAAATGCACGCGAACAGGTTCGGGCAAGGCTCTTCCATACTGCGATGTAGACAAAATAATTGTTTTCTTAATGCCATTTTCAGCTATCGTATCCAAGCTAGAACAATAATTGGACAACACAGGGTCCAGATTTTTCCCAATAGCGTGTGCGTTGGAAGGTGACAACAACGGACTATATAGCCAAGGGAACAGCATAGGTTCATTGGTTTTATTATCAATTACAGGAATTGGTGCGCTCTGCTGACCATCTTGCACCAAGTTTTTATTGATTCGAACGCCATATTTGAATAATTGTTCATCGATATTCAAACTATGACTTTTTGCCATAAAAAGCAAATCGGGATTTTGTAAATAGCCATTATCGGCATCCATACCATCCAAAAGCCACATCACCTTGCCTCCTCGCATAATAAACTGGTCTATCTGAAACTTCTCAAACTCTGAAAAAGGAGCTATGGGACGAGCCACAATGAGCAAATCGCACGTTTTATAGTTCCAATATAACACGGTATCGCCTGTATTTGATATAAAACCTTTGCCAATTGCATTGAAACTAACGTTGTAGCGGCTTTCTTTGAGTTTATTGGTAAAATCAAATACATAAGCCGGAGGATATTCGCCGTGTCCTTGAAGAAAAGAAACATTGTAAATATCGTTATAAGACAATTTTTTAATCGCATTAGCAATCTTGTATTCCAACGAAATAGCCGAATGATTGAGCGCCTCTTCGGGGCTATATCCTATCTGATTTTCAAGGATTTGTACAGGCAATGTATTCTCCCCCACTGAAACCAATAAAGATGGGAAAATAATTCGTTCTTCGTATTGCTCTTCTTTGCGAACCTTTAAATTGGTAGGCTGCAATCCCATAGCCGCTAGCTCTTGATAAATAGCAAATTTTTGCTCTTCAGTAGCTGTAGAAGGCAATGGATTGATAAAATCAAACGAAAAACTACCGCCACTGGCACTTTTCATCTCTTGCAAAATATCTTTGGTAGAATTTTTCAACCTCAAAAAACCACTTTCTAAATCGCCTTCCAAATAGACTTTTATATAAATTTTTTTATTGTTTTGTTTGAGCAATTTTAGCGTAGCATCCGAAAGCGAATACCTTTTCTCCGTAGTTAGGTCAAAACGCTTATACACAAAAGCTGCAATGACATTAATCATTACCAAGCTCAAAATAATTATCAACAACCGAAATCGCAATGCGTTTCGTTCTTTTTTGTTCTGTGATTGAAGACTTTTCTTTTCCATATTCATCCGCAAAATTAATAAAAAAAAACAGAAAAAATGAAAGAATCCAAAAAGTAAAATTCTAATTAAATCTTTGACTTACTTTTTTAATTATATATTTTTAATTAAAAGCTTGATTTAAATATTAACTCATAAAAGTATTTGATGTTAAAGATATACTGTTTAGATTCATTTCATAAAATTTATCTGACAACAAAACGCCTAAAATAATTTGCAAGATAATTAAAGCAGAATTTTAATCTAAAAAAACTATTTTTACGCAAAAAAATATTTATGCACAAATTATATCTATTAGACGCTTACGCATTGATTTTCAGAGCTTACTATTCTATGGGGAAGAATTTTCTATATAATAGCAAAAAGATGAACGTAACGGCTATCATGGGTTTTACACGTGCGCTGTGGCAGCTGATTCAGCAGGAAAACCCTACACATATAGCGGTGGTTTTTGACCATAAAAGCGCCAATGTAAGGGTGCAAGAATTTGAGTATTATAAAGCGAATAGAGATGCTACGCCCGAGGATATTATTCTTTCGGAGCCGTATATTAGACAGATTATTGAGGCTATGAAAATTCCTATTTTGGAGAAAGAAGGCTATGAGGCGGATGATGTACTAGGTACCATAGCCAAGCAAAAAGCTCGAGAGAATCATCTGGTGTATATGGTGACACCCGACAAGGATTTTGCGCAATTGGTGGAGGAAAATATCAAGATTTACAAGCCTTCGCGTCAGGGGAGTCAGCCTGAAATTTTGGGTGTAGAAGAAATAAAAGCAAATTGGGAAATAGAACATCCTGAACAAGTTATAGATATTCTAGCACTTTGGGGCGATGCGGTGGATAATATTCCGGGGATTCCAGGAATCGGGGAAAAAACATCCAAGGAGTTGATCAAAAAATACGGAAGCGTTGAGAATTTGATAGCTCATGCGGAGGAATTGAAGGGAAAACAAAAGGAAAATGTTATCAATTTTGCACAACAAGGTTTGGATAGCAAAAAATTGGCGACTATTATAACCGATGTGCCGATTGAAGTTTCGGATGATGCGCTTATTATAGAGCCTTTTGACAAAGATAAGCTTCGAGAAATTTTTACGTTTCTTGAATTCAAGACTTTGCAGAAAGATATTTTGGGCGAAACGGCTGCGGTGGCTTCCAATAAATCGGGACAACCGGATTTGTTCTCACAAAATTTTGCAGAGCCTGTGGATGTTGAAATTACAACAAATTTTGACTCCATCAAAACCGTAGCCAAAAACTATATTCGTGTAGACAACGAATCTATTTTCAACGAGTTAAAAACAAAATTGACTAATGCTACCCATTTTGCATTCGATACCGAAACTACGGATTTGCATATCGAAAAGCTGGAAATAGTTGGCATTTCTTTTTCTACGGTAGCAAACGAAGGATATTATATCCCATTAAATGAAAATTTTGCGTCCAAAGAGTTAATTTTTGAGGCATTGCAGCCCTTTTTTATAGATAAAACCAAAACAAAAATTGCTCAAAACTTAAAGTTTGACTTGAAAGTTTTGGAGAAATATAATATCAAAATAGAAGCACCTTTTTTTGATACGATGCTGGCGCATTACCTGCTGGATGCCGATTCCAAGCACGGTATGGATATGCTGAGCAAAAGTTATCTCAATTATGCGCCCATTAGCTATGAGGAAATGATAGGCAAAGGCAAAACTAAA
>JBIPMU010000067.1:0-6594 GCA_044377205.1 Chitinophagales bacterium
GTCAATGATGCATAATTTGAAAATCTAAATTGAAAATTAGAATGAAAATAAAATGGATCACCAGGAAATATCTCTTCAGGTATTGGTATAAAATGTAGTTTAAATTTAAGATTACTGTCCAGTTTTACACGAGCTTCTGTATGCAATATCTTATAGACTTTATTCCAGGTTCCTGTACTGTCTAAAAATTCTACTACTAATGTATCTTTTGGATTGGGATAATCTCCAAATCCCTGTGGTTGGGTAAAAAAACTTAAATAAACACTATCCAATGGTCGAATCCCTCTTAAATCGATTTTGATAGATGTAAGGTAATCCGCTCTTCCCCAAGAATTAGGAACGCTTACATTATAAGGACGACCTTTTTCATTAAGTCCATCTAGAGTAGCTACACCAAGGCTAGGCGGTAAATAAGCATATTGTCGATTTATATATGCATAATTATCAATCCATAATACTTCTGATTTGAAATTGACATTTTTTACAAAAGAAACATAAAGGGTTGTATCATATATCAACGTAGAATCTAATTTAGCGCCTGTAATCATATTCCAATTATACCTATAAAAACTTGGGTAAATAGTATAAGAGCTCAATATATTATCACAATTGCTTGGATCCATAATATTTATCGATTCAGATGGAATCAAAACACTCGAATCGATTCGATTTGGTGTACCCATTATAAAAGTATATTTTTTAGCTACGTTTCTAGAAAATTTAATACTGTCTTGTGAATATTTTAATGTACTATTACAAGCGCCAATACTATAGAATGTATTTGACACAAAGGGGTCTAGATTTTTTGGAACTGTTTTATCTGAAGAAAAATCATCTGAAAAAGGTAAAGTAATAGAGGAGAAATTAATTTTATAATTATTAGATCCCGATGCTTTTAGTTTGTTTTGATTATTTCTGATAGACGGATTTATCTCAAGACTACTTATTGTTTCTTGTGCAAAAGACAATACGTGAATTACGCATAAAAAGGAAAAGATAAAATATTTCAATTTATATGATTATTTTCGTCTTGCTTTAAACGTAGAATCTTCTAAAATATTTTTAGGTAAGGTCTTCGAGAAGAAAAGATCTAATGGTTCTCCCATATTTAATTTTTCTTCTCCATTTGGATTAGGGTATTGTTTGAATACAACCGCAGAAGCTGTATCCTCAATATCTTTGTTATAAAAATAATTTGCGAATAAATTATTTTCTCGTAAATAAGAATCAGCTTCTTCTTTGGTCATTCCTATTAAATAAGGCACATCCATAATGGCACCCGATACACCATCTCCAAGAGTAAGATTGATGATAGTTCCTTTTGGAATCAAAGTACCTGCAGCTATTTCGGTATTTCCTATTCTTTGTGATAATACAGCATCTTTGTCTGGAGAAGGTACATAGCTAAGACTCCCAATTCTTAAGCCTCTAGCCTCCAATTCTATCTGAGCAAAGCGAAGTGAACTTCGTCCCACTAACGCTGGCATTTCTACTTTAGGAGGGGTTTTGGTAGCTACTATTAAAAAAACGGTTCTTCCCGATTTAATATTTAATCCTGGTGCTGGTTGCACATCAATAATAGTGCCTTCTGGCAAATCAGTTCTGTATACAGAATCTTTAATCTCCCATTCAAGCCCTACCTCTTCAATTTTCTCAGTAGCAATCTCAAAATTTTTGTTTATTACATTGGGCACATCTGCACTTTGCCCCCATTTTGTAATTAATTTTAAACTCATTAATAGTATCCATCCAGAAACAATCATTAAGAAAATAAATACAATTAAATTGATCCAAAAAGCTTTATCTTTTAATAAATACAGGATTTTATTTAAAATGTTCATATAGTATTTGATTACTTTTTTTGTCTTGGATCCATGGCATCTGTCAATCCTTCACCTAATAGATTGAAAATGGTTACTGTGATGAAAATAGCCATTCCTGGGAAAATAGCCAACCACCATGCTTTGAAATATCCTCTAGCCGATGATAACATTGATCCCCAGGTTACATCTTCTGGTTTCATACCTATACCTAGAAATGATAAGCTAGATTCTAGTAAAATAGCACCTGCAACTCCAAAGGCAATAGAAACTAATACTGAAGATAATGAATTAGGGAGTGCATGTTTAAATATGGTTCTCCATTCTCCATAACCCAATGATTGAGCTGCTTGAATAAATTCCAAACTTCTTACTTTTAATAATTCAGCTCTTGTATATTTTGCTATTCCAGTCCAGCTTGTGAGTCCTATGATTACCATCACCATTAATATGGAAGGACTTTTCATTACCGCTACAATCGATAATATTAATAGCATAGTTGGAATAGATACTTTTACTTCTATTAATCTTGAAATAAGAATATCTACAGGTACATCTATTTTCTTGCCTAGGAATGATATTTTCTTTAAAAAATGAGCCAATACATTTGCAATTGCAATAAAGCTAAATAATATAATTAAACTTAAAAGTAATTGAAGTAAGAATAATCCCAAATGACTTGCCAATGCCTGAGATAAATGATATCCTCTAATTCCAAAAGCATAATAAACTCCCAATAAGCCAAATATTATATTTAACCAAAATCGAATACGACTCATTTGCAATCCATGATCACCATAATATCCCGACAATGCACCCATGAAAATACCTATAATGACAGATAATGACATGGATATGATACCAACTAACATAGCTGTTCTCGTTCCATGAATCATTCCAGCTAGAACATCTCTTCCAAGATTGTCTGTACCCATAAAATGTCTCCATCTAGTACTTTCTACTTCTTGATCGTCAAAAGGACTTTTATAATCCTTGTTTTTTAAATCCATATTCTGAGGAGAATAGGGGATAACTGTTCGAATAACACTTTCATAGGATATTTCTTGCCAATTAACATTTGAAAATTCAGGAGGATATTTTGTCAAACCCAAAGCTACGCCATAGCTTTTTAATATTGGGAAATAGGATTCGCCATTTACTTTACAATAAATAGGTTTGTCATTTGCCAAAAAATCGGCAAACAATCCTATGAATACAATTACATATACCATTCGCAATGACCATACAGCCACTCTATTTTTTTGGAACTGTCTCTTTACTATTGCCCAATAACTTTGGTCTAAACTTTTATTATTTTGAGTTGTACTCATCTTCATTACTTTATTTTTCTATTATCAATCTCTTACAAAAACATAATTTATTTATCGTATGAAATTCTTGGGTCCACGATACTATACATCAAATCGGCTACTAAATTCCCTATTAATGTTAGAATTGCTGATAACATCATTACTGTAAATATCATAGGAAAATCTCTTGCTGTCAATGCTTCTAAAGATAATTTGCCCATTCCTGGAATACTAAAAATAAATTCTATCACAAATGAACCTGCAATTATAGCCGGAAAAATTGAAGAAAATATAGTAATTATAGGAATTAATGAATTTCTAAAAGCATGTTTCCAAATAACCGTTTTTTCGGTATTTCCTTTTGCTCTTGCTGTTCGAATAAAATCTTGTCCTAGGGTATTTAACATTCCGGCACGCATTTGACGAGACAAATATGCTATTCCCCCATAAGTTAAGCAAAATACGGGTAATATTAAATGATATGCTCTGATACCAAAAACCTCTCCAAATCCCATGTCTGAATCTACTTCACCTACTCCATATGTAGGAAACCAATTCATACCATATTCATCAGTAGTAATAAATGTAACCAACATTGTTGCAATCCAAAAAGAGGGTAAAGAATTTAAAATAAATAAGAAAATTGTAGAAATTCTATCTTTAGCATTGCCTTTGTTCACAGCACTAAAAACCCCCATTGGAATTGAAATCAAATAACCAATTATAATACTGATAAAATTCATCATCAACGTCCATGGAATAGCATCTGCCAATTTACTAGCAATTGGTCTTCCATCCAAATAGGAATTTCCAAAATCTCCTCTTAAAAAACCTTTTACTTGTCCAGGTTCTTCTTCTCCAAAAAACCAGGGTACATCACCCAAAAGCCATCTATGATATTGATTTTTTATACCATGCCATTTAATGGATGGAATATAATTTCTGGAAGGAGTCGCATTTGTTTTCACATCATTATAGCTTTTTTGCAACTCTAAAAATGAAGCATGTAAAGAAGCTAGTTTATAATTATTTGCACTATTTTTCAATAAGGAATTTAAATTATTATTAATATCAAAATCATCACTTGTTAAATAAAGCAAATTTAATTTCTGTTTGATTTCCTTCATATTTTCAAATACAGTACTATCTGTTTGAACATCAAAAAGACTCAATTCTATTTTTTTTATTTGATAAAAATAGGATTGGATAAGATCCCAATTACCGTATTGTGATGTCAAATCTTCCAGTGTTTCTCTATCACTCCGTTTAACAATCTTATACATTGTATCAGGTTCTGCAACGGTCCCTAAGCCAAAGTAGAATGTAGGTAAATTAAGTCCTAAATTTTCTGCTTTTTCATAATAGGCTTTTTCATTAGCCATTTTTTCTTGAGCTTGACCTGCATCGCCACCATTATCTTTATTTCCTAAAGCCAATTTTACGGGGTCTCCAGGTGTAATTTTACTCAATCCAAACGTTATTAATGAAATAATAACCAATGTAGGAATAAAATACGTAAGTCTTTTTAAAATGTATTTGAACATGAATCTTATTTTTTCAGAATAGTGTTTTTTTACTTTATTAATTTAAATTCTTGAATTTTATATCCTGGGTTGGATAATATTTTTTCAACTTCATATTTGTTACTTGTAGCAATTCTGTTTTTAGCATTAAACATAAAAATAACGGGCACATCATCATGAATCATTTGTTGCAATTGCATATAATAATTTTTTCTATTATCAGCGTTTAAGTCTGAAATTAATTTATCAATTAATTGATCTGATACAGAATTTCCCCATCCAGTTTTATTGTCTCCTCCAGGTTTTGCGTTATCAGTATGCCAAATTTGTTTTGGATCAGAAATTCTTTCAGGTATAGTAAAACCACCCATAAACATTTCAAATTGCAATTTATCTTGTTCTTGAAGATATACAGTCCATTCTTTTTCTACTAGTTTAAAATCTACTCCTAGTTTTTTCATATCCTCTTGAATGATCAAACAAGTATTTTTTGTGTTCTCATTTTTTGGATATTTAAATTCAACGGTAAAAGGTGTTTTTTTTCCATTCAATACTTTATCTCTTATTCCATCACCATCTGTATCTTTCCAACCTGCTGCATCTAACATTTGACCTGCTTTAGCTAAATCAAATTCATATGCCTTCAAATTAGTGTTATATACTGGCTGTAAAGGATGAGCAAAACTCTCGGTTAATTTAGATTCTCCAAAAGAAATAATTTCATTGATTTTATTTCTATTTATTGCATGAGCTAAGGCTTTTCTTACATTAATATCTTTAAATTTATCGTTTCTAAGATTGATACCAATAAATGAATAAGAAAAACGATCCATTTTTGTCAAATCAAATTTTGACTTAAACTTATCATTTTTTTCCAATTCTTTGTAATCTTTTGCAGGGATAGCAGAGTATGCATCTAGTTGACCATCTTTTAGAGCGGTTAAAGAGGTGTTTTGATCATTTATGATTTTAATTTTAATTTTCTTTGGAAAAGCCCAAAAATCTCTCTGAGTATTGTATTTTTCTCCCCACCAATTATCTTTTTTTACTAATACAACTTCTTGTCCAGTAGTCCAATGGTCTAATTTATAAGGTCCAAAACCAGAAATGTATTTTGGATCCCTTTGATATTTTTCACTATTAAATTCATTCGCAAAATTAATGATATCAGCATTTGTTTTTAGTTTATCACGTTTTTCAGATGTATTCATATCTTTAATTGCGAATTTACTCATTAACTTGTTTGGATCATAGTTATATTCAGGTATTACATAATATCCAGCAAACTCTTCAATTTTAAAATATATTTTATTTGAATAAACAGAGAACTTTTTAGGATTTGTACTATCTACAACGATATCACCAACCCAGTCATAATAAGATTTTAAATGTTCACAGTTAGTTTTTGGATTTAATATAGTTTTTATTGTAAAAACATAGTCATGACCTGTTATTGGTGTTCCATTATCCCATGTTGCATCTTCTTTTATCTCATAATCTAGTCGCATCCCACCTTTAAATTCTCCTTCTTTTAACTCCGTTACTTTTGCTAATTCTTTTGTCAATAAAGGCATCAAATTATATTCTCCTGTAACTTCACTACCCGTTAATTGACTAAAAATCAATTCAATTATTGTTCTAGCATTCGCAGAACTACTATTTATTGGGTTTAGCATGTCTGGATCAGCAGATTCATGAATATTCAATGTGCCGCCCCCACCATTCATTTTTCCTTTACAACCATTCAATAGTAATATGCTTATTGATAAATAAATTGATAAAAATAAAATTTTGCGTGTGTTCATCTTTTTTAATTTTTTAAGAAAGCAAATTTATAGTTAATAAATTAAAGTGCAAATGTTTTTTTGAACGGATTTATTACAATTGTTGATATCTAATTTCAGGTTTTTTTTCATTAATTAATCTATTCTATTTTTTATA
>JBIPMU010000068.1:0-6548 GCA_044377205.1 Chitinophagales bacterium
TCATCTGCGGTTCTTACAAAACTCAAGGCTATCCAATTGGCTCTATTGTATACCGCAAATTCAAAATCGGCTCTATCCTTATCGGTCAAACTTTCTATAGTCGTTTTAGTCTGTGGAAAATTAACTCCTTTTTTTGAAGTTAATATTCCTCCCTCTAACACTATAGTTTCAATTTCATTATCATTTATTATTTTAGTGGAAAGTAATTTTAATTTTCCGTCGTCTACAAGGATTTCTTCACCCACTTTTACATCTTTTCCAAGATTTTCATAGCTTACATATAATTTTTCTTTAGTGGAAATTTGCTTCCGATTCGTAAGAATAATGGACTGTTTTTCAATGAGTTCAATACCATTGTTTTCTACTTCACCCACTCTAATTTTTGGGCCTTGCAAATCGGCTAGAATTGCAATACTAGTTCCATTTTTTTTATTAAAATCTTTTATGATTTGAAATCCTTTTAAATGAAAATCATAATCACCATGTGAAAAATTAAAACGGAAAACATCTACTCCGTTTTCTACCATTTGAGTTATTACTTCTTCGCTACTGCATGCAGGACCGTAGGTTGCTATTATCTTTGTTTTATTATCGTTTATTATCATACAAATTCTTTTCAATCTTTTAAATTCATATGCAAAAGTAGTCTATATAAAATACAAAAGGGTTATGATAATGTAAAAAAATAATTATCCAAAAAAAGTGGAGCTGCAGAGATTCGAACTCTGGTCCTGAGCGAGCCGTTCTATACCTTCTACACGCTTAGTTTATTATTGGATTTTCGAAGTAAGGATGGAAAAAAACAAACCTTATTTACTCTTATTCTGTGAGATTTAACCCGCTTCTACAGAAATTGAATTGGGCGATTCTTGCTGAGTCGATGCCTCATATAGAACCGGCAAGACGGCAATTCTAAAGAGACAATGGTGCGTAAAACCTTGTTTTAGGCAGCCATGGCGTAAGTTGTTTCGCCAATTAAATAGGTTAGGTGTAGGGATTCTCGAGTGTCAACACCGTCACTCGGCGTGCCAGTATAAAAATACATCACCAGTCAATTCCGGTCAGCCCCATATTTTGTGGATAAGTATATTCAATGAACTATTTTTTTTTACATATTTTTGCACTTTAATTACTTAAAGCATTTAGAAAACGACAAATATAATTAAAAAGTTCACGAGTATATGAAAAAAATTGGAATTTTAAGAGAAGAGAAACAGCCCGTAGATACAAGAACTCCCTTAACGCCATCAGATTGTAAAGATATAATTGCTAAATATAAATACGAAATATTTATCCAACCGTCTAGTGATAGATGTTATACCAATGCAGAATATGAAGCTGCAGGTGTGAAAATTCAAGAAAGTATGTTTGAATGTGATGCTATATTGGGCGTTAAAGAAGTGCCTATTCATTACTTAATTCCTGGCAAACGATATTTGTTTTTTAGTCATACTATTAAAAAACAAGCACACAATCTCAAATTAATTCAAGCTTTTATAGATCAAAAAATAGAGATGATTGATTATGAAGCTTTAACTGATGACAATGGACAACGTTTAGTTGCTTTCGGCTATTGGGCTGGAATTGTAGGGGGGTTTGATTGTCTGTGGATGATTCAAAAGAAAATGCATCAAAAAGATATTGGAAGAATCTATTTAAATGGATACAATAAGATAAACGATATGCTTCACAATTTGGAATTCAAATCTTTAAAGTTTCTAGTTACAGGAACAGGAAGAGTAGCCAAAGGCGTAATTGATATCATGGAAAAAGCAAAAATTAAACGTGTATCTCCCGATGAATTTTTGAATAAATCTTTTAATCATGCTGTTTACACTCAACTTTCAAGTAAAGAAATGTTTGCGCCGCGTATGCCTATGCAAGAATTTAATAGAGAAGAGTTTTTTGAACGTCCACAAATGTATCGTTCTATTTTTGAACCCTATACAAGATCGGCAAATGTACTTATCAATGCTATGTATTGGGATCAAAAAGCGCCCAAGTTATTTACATTGAAAGAAATGAAAAAAAATGATTTTTCAATAGAATATATAGCCGATATTACCTGTGATATTGCACCAGAAGCATCTATTCCGTCTACGGTAAGGCCTACAACTATTGAGAATCCTGTTTTTGGATTTTTGCCATTACGAGAAAAAATTGTAGATCCTTTCATGAAAAAAGCTATAGATATTATGGCTATTCCTAATTTGCCAAGTGAAGTTCCAAGAGAAGCTTCAGCCGATTTTAGTAAAGGCTTAACTACACATATTATTCCTGTATTGTTTGATGCAGAAAATCCAATTATAAAACGCGCTACCGTTACCAAAAAAGGTAAATTGACTGATGAATTTTTATATTTGGAAAGCTTTGTTTATGAAGATGAGTTCCGTGCTGCTCATATTAAATAGTATATAGATTTTTTAATCTATTTATCTTAAAAATTATAAGTCTACTATGCTGTATATTCATTTATAGTTATATAGAATCTTCGTCTCCTTCTCCCAATTCCAATGTAGTATTATGAATCAATTCATTCCCACCAATATTTTTGATTGATGCATATAGATTTATACTATGGTCGCGTACACGCTCGATTTGTAATTCCCTGCTTTTCCAATGTTTGATCATGGCATTTTTTTCTCGTTCAAGATCATCCTTCATTTTGCTAAAACTGTCAATTATAGCTTCCATAGCATTTCTAAACTCTTGACTGGTAAGAAAATCATACAAAACTAATGATTTATCGCCTTTGTTTTCTTGTGTTTTTGCAATTTCAGCAAATTGAATCAATTGCATGCGCATAGCTTTGGCTAAACTTTCGACCTCTTTGTAGCTACATATCCATACACCATCTATATATGAAAAACCATTGTAATTCTTTGGGAATGCTTGTGTTATTAATATTGCAATGTCTGCTTGGCTTGCCAATTTATCTTTTTTGAGTTTCTCAATCCAGTCATTGCTCCAGTTTTCGGTGCGTTTGGTTTCGAAAATAATCACACCACACTCTTTCAATTGATTGTTTCGTACTTTTTGGATAATATCGGCACCACGCACTCCTTTTTGTACTTCTATTATTTCATCCAATGGAAAGGTTTTTTTGAGCATTTCTTCAATAGCTAATTCTAATACCTCTCCTTGAAGTTGCATACTACCTTGCTGGGCTTTACGCTGCATTTCTTCTACTAGGTTCATTTGGTCTTTTAGTTTTTTTTCCCACTCCATTTGTTGAAGTTTAATTTTTTCTTGCTCTTCTATACGAACTTTATTTTCAATACTCTGCTGTTCTTCAAAGAGTTTTTTCTTCATCTCAAATTCATATTGTTGTTTCAGTTTCTCTTCGTTGTTTTTTAGTTCTAGTTCTTTTTGACGAAGTGATAAAATCTCAACTTCTGATTTTTGAAGTTTTTCATTGATTTGGTTCAATAAATTTGCCGATGCTTCTTTAGCCTTTTTTTCTTCAGCCTCTGCTATCTTTCTTCGTTCTTCTTCTAATTTTAATTTAAGTCTTTCGTGTTCTGATTCTTTTAATTTTTCTAAGTCCATTTTTTCTTTTTGAATACGCTCTTTTTCCGAGTTCATTTTTCCGAGTTCCTCTTGAATTTTTTTTTGAAATTCTGCTTGCAACTGTTCTTCCATTTGATGCTTCAAAATTTCTTCAATATCTATGTGAAAGCCACAGTTAGGGCAGTTTATGGATTGGTTCATACGCTTTTTTATTTGTGCAATTATACATTTTTTTTTGAAAACAATAGGATATAAATGACAATATTATAATGGCTTTGAGTCAAAACTTGACGTTTTTTAAAAATTAATTTTATTTAAGAAGTCTTTTAATGAAATTGAAGTATTTTTGCGCTTCAATAATTCATGTTTTTGTGAGAAAAATTATATTATTTTTAATACTTTCAATAAATTTTAGTCTTCTTTCCCAAAGTTTTACTGTAAGTGGTGTAGTATCTGATAAGAAAAATGGCGAAACAGTAATGGGTGCTATTGTATCGGTAGATAATATGCCTAATATAGGTGTAACAACCAATGCATATGGATACTATAGTATTCAGGTTCCTCCTGGTTCTCATACAATAAAAGCGCGCTATATTGGCTATGAAGAAGAAAAAATATCTTTGACTGTTTCTCAAAACATAAAGCTCAATATCACATTGTCCCAAAAAGGTCGTCAAGTGAAGGAAGTAGTGGTTTCCGCAAAGAAAAGAGAACAAAATGTAAGCAATGTGCAAGTAAGCAAAGTACAGGTAGATTTGGCAGAAATAGATAAGATTCCAGTGATTTTGGGCGAGCGTGATGTATTGAAATCTATTCAATTATTGCCTGGAATTATGCCTGCACAAGAAGGTCAGGCGGGATTTATAGTTCGTGGGGGCAATACGGATCAAAACCTTATATTATTAGATGAAGCTCCCGTATACAATGCTTCTCATCTTTTGGGTTTTTTCTCTACATTCAATAGCGATGCGTTAAAAGATTTGACATTGTACAAAGGCAATATGCCCGCTGAATTTGGAGGAAGATTGTCTTCCGTAGTGGATATAAAAATGAAAGAAGGAAATAATAAAGATTATAATTTTGGTGGAGGTATTGGATTAATTGCTTCTCGATTATTTGCCGAAGGTCCTTTACTTAAGAAAGATAAAGGCTCCTTTTTTGTTAGTGGCCGAAGAACCTATGCCGATGCTTTTCTTGCTCTATCAAATGACAGTGTAGCCAAAAGTAGTACCTTATATTTCTATGACCTTAATGCAAAAGCAAATTATAAATTTGACGATAAAAATAGAGTGTTTTTGTCGGGGTATTTTGGACAAGATAAGTTTGGATTTAGCAATTTATTTGGAATTACTTATGGAAATACAACGTTTACAGGTAGATGGAACCATGTTTTCAATGATAAATTATTTTCAAACACCTCATTGATATATAACAATTTTAACTACACAGTTACTTTGAACTTCAATGATTTTGATTTGTACGTAAAATCCATATTGAATGATTATAGTATTAAACAAGATTTTGATTATTTTTTGAATGATAAAAATCGATTTAAATTTGGATATTTAGGTATTTGGCATAATGTAAAACCAGGTGATGTAACAAGTTCCAATGAAATCATTGCGGGCAATAGTTTGAGTAGAAGCAATGGATTGGAAAATGCAATTTATTTTCAAAATGAACAAAAAGTATCAAGTAAATTGTCATTGAATTATGGAATGCGTATTTCTGCTTTTTCTGTGATAGGGCCTAATAATTTATATCAATTTGATGCTAATGGAAAAGCAATTGATACGACAAGATTGGGTAACATGGAGTTTGGGAAAACATACATAAATCTAGAACCTCGTTTTTCTGGAAACTATAGTTTTAATGAGAATAGTGCTATAAAATTTGCGTATTCCAGAAATGTTCAAAATTTACATTTATTAAGCAATACTTCTGCATCTAGACCTACTGATCGCTGGATTTTGACTACTAATAATGTTCGTCCAGAAATTTCAGACCAAATTTCTGGTGGGTATTTTTTCAACTTTTTAGATAATATGTTTGAAGCATCGATAGAGACCTATTTCAAATGGATGCAAAATCAAATAGATTATAAAACAGGAACGCAACTGCGTGCCAACGAAACAGTAGAAAAGGACTTGGTGTATGGAAATGGTCGTGCGTATGGATTGGAGTTGTTTTTGAAAAAGAAAGTAGGTAAATTTACTGGATGGATAAGCTATACCTTGTCGAGAAGTGAGCGAAAATTTGATGATATTGAAGGAGGTAGATGGTTCGCTTCCAGATATGATAGAACCCATGACTTAAGTATTGTAGCCATGTATGAATTGAGCCGAAAGGTAAGCTTGTCGGCAAATTATGTACTCTACACGGGAAATGCCGTTACATTTCCTACAGGTAAAGCTAATATTGGAGGTTATAATCCAGGAGGTGTATTCTACAATACATTCAATGGTAGAAATTTGGATCGATTCCCAACATATAATCGTTTTGATCTGGCATTGAATTGGGATTTGAAAAAAACGAAATATTATGAACATGGATTGAATTTTTCTATATACAATGTTTTAGGAACTAAAAATGCCTATCTAATTGATTTTAAAGCAGATGATAATGGACAAACCTTTGCCGAAAAAACATATCTTTTCCGTTTTGTTCCTTCTATTACATATAATTTTAAATTTTCGCCAAAAAATAAATCCAATGAAGATAAATAATTGTAACAAATTTTTATGGACGTTCAGTCTATTTTTTTTGATGTTTTCATGTACAGAAAGAATAGATATAGGACTAGGAAATCATGAAGAAAAATTCATAATTGAATGTTATATTGATGATTATGAAAATAAAGCCATTGGAATTTTTTCAATGTCTAAACCTTTTAATAATAATGATTCTATTAGTATGGTAAATCCAGATTCTATAGAAATAAAAGATAACGAAGGTAATTTATTTCCAATGAACAAAACCTTTGTAAGCTTAGATGGATATTTTTCATCTAATACTTTTACCCCTAAAATTGGCAATAC
>JBIPMU010000290.1:0-6537 GCA_044377205.1 Chitinophagales bacterium
GTCATTTATCTTGATTAGCGAATATTATATCTGAAGAATGTTCCAAAATTAAGGGATTTTGGTGTGAATTCTTTATCTTCGGCGCCTTTGATATATGTGATAGGTAGCATATATCCAGCGTTTAACCCCCATATAAAATTCTTAGTAATTTTTACACCAAGATTGAGCATAGGATTGATCGTAATGAAATGATAATCAACAAAGGCCTTTTTATCCGAAGGATAGCTTAGTCCTTTGACATTATATATATTATAACCAGCTCTTACTTCCGGTGCTAAAAAAATAGCGGATTTTGACAATAAATCGAATCCAAAGTTAATTCCCACAGTATTCATTTCTGACGAGCTCATCTCTACCACCTGACCAGCTATAGCAGAAACGTCGTCGGAATTGAGATGAAACATGGTTTGACCATACAATCCAAAATAAAATTTGCCTTTTATCACACGTTGAAGAGACATTGTTCCAAATATACCTGAACGATTTGTAGGAGCGTCTGCCGAAGTAGAAATCATTCTTCCATCCATAGTTATCGTCCAGCTAGATGCTATGGCATTAGAATCTTTTACTTTGAGCTCTTCTTTTACAGCCGTTTTTGATTTTGAATTAATTGTAGTTTTTGAAGCCCCTTTTTTTACTTTGGAAGCCTCTTGTTTTTTCTTTTCCTCTGCTACTTTAGAAGCATTTGGCTTATAATACTTCGAATTCGTTCTAGATTTAGAATTTTGTGCACTGAAATGCAAAACAGAAATTAAAAAAAGTGCTAAAAAAAGTGCTTTATTCATGTTAATATATTTATCTTTTAAATGTCACTGGCCGTTTGCAAAAATACAAAAAACAATACAATTGCTAAATTTAACTATTTCTCAATAGTTAAAATCATACTCAAATCTATATTATCGAACAAGTGCGATAGTACCTTTGACAATTTTAATTTTTTTGTTTACGTAATGTGCTTCCAATGTATATGTATAGTTGCCAATAGGTGCCAATTCCTCTTTATATCTACCGTCCCATCCTTCAATTATTGCATTGGAGGATTCAAAAACTTTTTCACCCCATCGATTAAATATCTTAAGTTTTGCAAATTTCACATTGAGTCCATATACTTTTAAAACATCATTGTTGTTATCTCCGTTTGGCGTAAAAATATCAGGAACAAAAAGTTCGCTATTATCAATAACTTTTATAGTGAGTTTGTCCGATGTAGTACATTTTCCAGCATTATAGGTTATTTTAACATCATAAATTGTTGTTTGATAAGGGGTAGCGATTGTTGTTTTGCATGTATTACATGTAACCCCTATATCTGGAGTCCATAAAACTGAAGTGATACCTTGAGCTTTTCCTTTTAAAACTTCAAAATCAATAGGAACACTTTGTCCTAGATCTATTGTTGTATCTTTTGGAAGGGCATTTATGATTATATTTTCAGGATTGTTTATTACTGTGGTACTTTGGAATTGACAATTATTTTTATCTCTTACTACAACTATGTATTTTCCCGAATCTAGATTTTTGAAATTTTTTGTAAAGGAAAAATTTACTCCTCCATCGATACTGTATTGATATGGTTCGCCCTGGCCACCAATTCCTTGAAGCTTTATTTCGCCATCATATTTGTTTAAACAAGGCAAATCTACCGTTTCAATCTTATCTAAACGAATAAGTGGAGGGTCTTTAAGATTAAAGCTAAAGGTATCGATACAAGCATTAGCATCTGTAATAGTTAGCCTATAATTTCCTTGCGAAAGGGTTATATTATTTTTGGATGTATTTCCATTGCTCCAGGTATATGAATACGAAGGGGTGGCGCCAGAAACTCCTAATTTAATACTACCCGAAGATTGTCCATTGCACAATGGATTGAGCACTGTATCTACTATTCTTATATCCGATGGTTCGATTATTGAATCTTGGTATAATACTTCACAACCATTTGCATCTGTTACTTTTACGATATGAATACCTGCCTTTAATTGAGAAATATGGCTTGTAGTAGCATTTACACCCGTACTTTGCCATGCAAAAGAATATGGTGCTACACCTCCAGATGTAGAAATAGAAATTTCTCCTGTTGGTTCATTAAAGCACAATAAATTCACTTTTGAAATACTTGAAACAATGATCTTTGCAGGTTCCGTAAGCGTGATATTTTGTGTAGCCAAGCATCCTTTATTATCTTCTACTGTTACAATATAAGTGTTTGCAGCAAGTCCAGGAATAACAGAATCTGAATTTAATGAAGAGAATTGTGTTTTATAAAAATAAGGCCTTTGTCCGCCTTTTGCAGTACAATAAATCTCGCCTTTTAAATCCTCAAAACATAACAAATCTTTTTTCTTAAGACTAAGCGATAACGTATTAGGTTCATCTGCTATAGAAATACTAGCTGTATCTCTGCAATTATTTGCATCTGTAACCGTAATTTTATAATTTCCAGGTAAAATATTCGCTAAATTTTGAGTGGCAGCTCCATTGCTCCAATTAAAAACAAAAGGCGTTGTCCCTTTTGATATCGAAGTGTTTATTACGCCGTTAGCTTTTAAACAAAAAGAAGACACCCCTGCTAACGTAATTTTTGGCGCTGGCTGGTCTTTGATTTCAATAGTATCTATTACAATACATGATTTAGCATCCATAGCAGTGATTGTGTATATCCCTGCTTTTAAATTAGTCAAATCTTTTGTAGTAGCACCCGTATTCCAAATATAAGATACAGGCTCAATCCCTCTAGTCATGACAGAAGATATGGATCCATTGGAATCCGAGCAAACTACATCTTGAGCAGATAATGCAAGCGATGGATTAATGGCAAAATTAACGGCAACTACAAAAGTATCAAAACAACCATTGACATCGGTAACTCTAACAGTATAAATTCCCGTATCGAGATTCATAAGTTTTGACGCAGTAGAACCTGTATTCCATAGATATGCAAATGGAGCCGTACCTGTATTTGGTACAATTTTTGCATCGATAACTCCATTTTTCTTATTACATACGGCATCTTCTTTGACTGGGGCAAGAAGTGGTCTTGGAATATCTTCCACTAAAACAGATATATTTTTGGAACATAGATTACCGTCATTTACGGTAAGTAAATAGGTGCCTGATATCAAATTCTTTATAGAATCTATAGATGATCCTGTGCTCCAGGTATAGGTATACGGTGGAATTCCTCCTGAAACAATCGCTTTTAAAGATCCATTTGCATTTCCACAAGACGATTTTTTTATTACAGTATTTACTACTAAATTTGGCGTTCTATTCAAAAACCCAGCAACAGTATCTTTACAGCCATTGCTATCTGTAACTATTAGCCTATAATTTCCGCTATCTATATTAAAGATATTAGCTGCGGTGGAACCTGTATTCCATAGATATGAAAATGGGGCTTTTCCCCCCGAGATTCCACTCAATATATATCCATTGTTTTGCCCACAAAATGGAAGCCCCGTAGCGCTAAAACTTACAATAGGGGATGCTTGATTCACAATAGAAATAGTATTGGACAAATTACAACCCGAGGCGTCTGTGACTGTTACAGAATATGTTCCTGGATTGAGATTAGAAATGGCATTACTTGTAGCGCCTGTATTCCATAAATATGTATAAGGTGATTGCCCTCCAATTGGTGTAGCAGTAATACTTCCATTGCTTGCTTGGCAAGCAGGATCAAATTTTAACATATTAATAGAAGTCATACCAGTGGTAGATACCGTGGCGATACTGGCTACAGCACAATTATTGCTATCAGTTACGGTTAAAGTATAATTATTGGCTGCTACATTTATTAAACTATCTTTATTCCCTCCAGTATTCCAGAGATATTTATAGGGTGCTTGTCCCCCGAGAATTGTAGTCTTAATTTTTCCATTTGCATTGGTACAAGTACTAGGCGTTACATTAAAAGCTATAGAAGGGACTCCTGTTTGCGTAATTGTAATAGAATCATTAAATAGACATCCTACTGCATCGGATATTGTAATAGAATATTTATTCGGTGCCAAATTTCTTATTGAATCTACAGAAACGCCATTGCTCCAGCTATATGAATAAGGCGTTTGTCCTCCTGTAACATTACTTTTGATCCTACCATTCAATAAGTTACAATTAGCATTGATAAATTTAAATGTATTCGAAAGAGGATTAATAGTAGTTCTATTAGTGGTATCTATTTTTACGCACCCCTTGTTATCTATTACTTTAAATATAAAAATACCTCCGTTTATTCCTGTGGTGTCTTTTGATCCTTGTACATTATTCCAAAAATAGGTAAAAGGTGGATTCATTCCCGATACATTGGAGAGAATAGATCCATTATTAAGGCCACATGTAGCCAAAATATTTGTATGAACAACTATAGGCCCCGATGAATCTATAATGATACCCGAAGTAATAAAACTACAATTAGCCGCATCTGTTATTGTTAAATTATAAAGGCCACTTTTAATATTAACTAAATTAGCTGTAGTATCGCCATTATTCCAAAGATACCTATAAGGTGGTAATCCATTTGAAACCGTAGTGATAATACTACCATTTGCATTAGAGCACTTAGAGCTAATTCGAGTTAAAGTAGCACTAACCGATGTAATGCGATTAACTCTAATGGTATCGATAAATGTACAAAGATTGCTATCAATTACCGTGAGAGTATATTTCCCAGAATCTAAATTGGAAATATTTTTTGTATTGTATAATCCATTCCAATTATATGTAAAAGGGGCTTTCCCCGATATTGTATTAGCGGAGGCAGTTCCATTATTCAAATTGCAAGAGGCAGGAGAAGAAGACAATGTTGTTACAGGTTTTTTAGTAGAAGTAATTGATGTTGAATCTACAGCAATACAGCCTTTGGAATCCGTTAATGTGAGAACATATTTTCCTCCAGTTATATTCAATAAAGATGAGCTGGTAGCTCCATTGCTCCATGCATAGGAAAAAGGCGCCGTGCCAAAAGAAATATTTGGAATGACTTTCCCCGCCAAATTATCACAAACCTCATTGGTTCCATTAAGAATTAATATAGGATTTTTATTAAATTGAAGATTTATAGTAGTATCCGCCACACAACCTCCGGCATCTGTAACGGTTACAGAATATGTCCCACCAATCAAATTAGATTGAACGGTATCCGAAGAAAAATTCTGCCATACATAGGAGTATGGTGGCGTTCCTTGACGCGTATTTAGCACAATTGAACCTATTCCATTTATACAATTCGAATGGGTAACGACGGCATTAAACTGTACTTTTTGTTTACCATTCAATATAATACTGTCTTTTATAGAACATCCAAATGGATCTACAATTTTAACAACATATTTTCCATTGGGTCTATTAGATAAAATCGTTTGACCAAATCCAATTGTATTATTCCAAATAATGGTATCATACCCAATGGGTGCATTGACAAGCGCAGTAATTGTTCCATTGGAAAGACCACAAGTGGGATCAACCTTAGATAAGCTTACGCTAGGCAAAGGATCTTCCACAATCTGAAAGGTATCATAGATAATACATCCATTTTTGTCTGTAATTTTTACAGTATATTTGCCTGTATCTAAATTGGTACGAGTACTTGTAGTAGCACCATTTCCCCATAAGAATACTGGCGTGAATGAATTATCTATGGTCAGCAAAATACTTCCGTTGTTTTTACCACAATTTTCATTATTAACATCCGCCAGATTGATACTTACTATTGGAGTTTTGATAATTGTAAATACATCAGGTAAGGTGCCACTACATTTGTTAGAATCAATTATAAATACATTATAGCTAGCGGCCTCTAATCCTGTCCTAAATAGAAGAGAATCTTGCACTAAGCCTGAAGGAGTGGACCAAGAAGTAAATGTTTTTCCTATTGCATTTTGAACTTTCAAGTATACTCTACCATTATTTAGGTCGCAGGTTGTGTGAAAAATTGAATCTACACTTACAACTAACTTATACAAAGGATCTACCATGGTATCATCTTGAACAGAACACCCATTAGCATCGGTAACCGTAACTACATAAGATCCAGCAAATAATGAATCAATTATTTGTACAGAATCTCCATTGTTCCATTTATAAGTATATGGTGGGGTACCAAATGATGGCGTAGCAATTACCACCCCCGAACCTGAATCACATCTAGATTTAGTAGAACTAAACGCAACTTTTATATCTGTTTGATTTTTAACTTTAATACTTGCTGTATCCGTACATCCATTTTTATCTGTTACTACAATTTCATAAAAACCAGTTCCAAGATTAGAGACCGTATCAACACGAGCATTTCGAGTCCATGATGATGTTGTAGGAGGCAGTCCAATTTTTGTTACTGACATGACAAAATTAAACGGTAGCGTTCCTTTGGAAATATTACTAATTATTTTACCATCACTCAGAAGACAGGTATGATCTATAGAATCTAATTCTAACTCTGGTGGGCCTTTATCATCTACAAAAAAAGTATCTTTCTGAGAGCAATTGTTTGCATCCCGGACATCTACAAAATAAGTTCCTTTTTTAAGTGCTGATCGG
>JBIPMU010000069.1:0-6532 GCA_044377205.1 Chitinophagales bacterium
TTATTCAAATAGTCCTGAATAGCACCCGAGCTAATAATAGTATCTTTAGTATCATTAGTCTCGTCTAAATTTGATGATACCTCTTCAATATTATCGTCTTTATCTTCCTCTCTGATTTTAAAAGTAGGATCTTCTTCTCCATTTGAGAAATCAAATGTTAAATCTAAGTTTTTAATTTCTGTTTTTAGCTCGGAATTATTAACTTCCTGTTCTATTATAGGTTTTGTTTCTTCATCTATAGACATATCTTCAGAATTTATATCTATATCAACCATTTCTATGTCATTTAGAATTTCCTTATGTTTGTCATTTATAATAGATTCATTTTGAGTGCCTAAAGATTTTATCATTACATATAGATTCTTAATATCATCCATCATAATGTCTTTTTTCAATTCATCAAACTCTTTTGTTTTGATATCTATATAAAGTGAATAAATTCGTTTTATCGTTTGGTCTATATTTAACATGCTTCCGTTCATTATTTTTTTATTTATTTTAAAATTAAAAGATTTAATATTGCTTTTTTAAATTAAAAAGAATAATAACGTTGCAAAGAAACGAAATATTTTTTGGAAAAATAGAAGTAATTTGTGGTTCAATGTTTTCGGGCAAAACCGAAGAGCTAATTCGAAGGCTCAATCGTGCAATTATTGCAAAGAAAAATGTGGAAATTTTTAAGCCAATTATTGATGATCGATATAGTGAAAATGAAGTGGTATCACATAATAATACAAAAATTCCTTCGGTTTCGGTCTCCAATTCAGAAAGTATATACTTACTCGCACACAATAAGGATGTAATTGGTATAGATGAAGCCCAATTTTTTGATAATGAGTTACCAAATGTTTGCAAAAAATTGGCTGCCGACGGCGTAAGAGTAATCATTGCAGGATTGGATATGGATTATCTGGGCAATCCCTTTGGAATTTTCCCTCAACTCATGGCTATAGCCGATGATATATTAAAAGTGCATGCTGTGTGTATGCAATGTGGCGAGTCTGCAAATTTTAGCAAAAGATTAGTCTCAAATAACGATAAAATATTAGTAGGGGAGAAAGATATGTACGAACCAAGATGCAGAAGATGCTTTAATATAGAGAATTAGATAAAATAGTAGCAAAAAAGTAAAGATTTTGCAACAATTTTTCATAGAATTATTCTACGCAATAAAAAATATTATTATTATCTTTGCAACTATTATATAAACAATCAAAAATTAAATTAATTTATATGAAAAAAGGATTTTTACTTTTATTATCTTTAATCTGCTTGAGTGTTTATGGTCAAAATTTACTTGATTATAATTCAAAAAGCTTATTTAAGTTGCCATCTGTTATGAAAATGCCAAAAAATTATTCAAATCAAATTTCGGCTAGGGCAGCAACTTCAATTGATACTTTTGATATAAGTCATGCATTTTATACATTGAACTGGAATAAATCAAAAAGTCTCAATACTGGAGGAAATTTATATTCTTCTTTTGGTACTACCTCAGTTCAAATGTCATCTATTACAAATTACTTGAACCCTAAATCGGATGGTTCTTTTAAAGAAGTATTTACATTGTATGATACAATGTACCGATCAGGAGTTACTTCAGCTAATGATTTTGTAAGAAGTGGCTACATTATTGATAGTAGTGTATCTGTGACTATTGATACAGTAATGGTAATATGTGGACTAGCTGCCATTGATTCTAATAATATTGCTGGAGATACCGTATCATTTTCATTGTTTGATGTAGATAAAGCTACAAAAGCAAAAAAAGGCCTTATCAAAAAAGTTGAATATACTTCTACCGCTGATTTGAAGAAATTTTTAAATGGAGGATTTCTTTATTTTGCAAATGTACCTTTTAAGACAAAATTAGCAGATTCTGTAAAAGCATTTGGGATCAATATTGAGTATAAAACAGTGCATAAGGATTCAAATGTATTGCTAGTAGCTTATAATTATTCAGATTCTTGTTTAAATGTAACTTTAAATGGTCAAAGTTTTAGATCACCTGCTATGAGACCACTTTTCACTAATTATACACAATGGATCTCTATCGATTCGGTATCGCCAACAAGTGTAAATACTGCTAATGAAAATAATGGGTTTAATTATAATATCACTACAATTCCACCAAATTGTAGATATGTATATACTCAAAACTATTACTTATTTCCTTCTGTTATTGTTGAAAGCAAATTTTATGGTTCTTTAGCTACTAGTCCTATTAAAAATACATTTTGTGCAAATGAAGCGATAACTATTTCTCCTGATGTTCAAGGTGGTAAAGCACCATTTACTTATAAGTGGACTGCTACTTCGGGTACTATAGATAATGATACAGATCCTGCAATCATTTTGACATTGGGTACTGCTACTTCAAATGTAAAAGTTGTAGTTAAAGACGCCAATGGTGATAGTTTAACTTTGACTAGAACTATTACGGTTTCTAATCCTACAGTCTCAATCGCAGCATCAAAAGCTACATTGACTACATGTAAAGATTCTTCAATACTTACTGCTACTCCTGCTTCAGGCTTATCTTTCTCTTGGTCAGGTGGCTCTAGCACTACAAATAAATTAACTGTAAAAAGTGCTGGCTCTTATACAGTAACAGCTACAAATAGCTTTGGATGTTCAGTAGTTAGTAATTCATTAGCTATTGCTTCAACAGCACCTTCTATTACCCTTTCATATACGTATACACCTACTACTAATGTATGTATAAATAAAGATGTATCTTTTACTAATACATCTCCAAACGCTACAGGATGGAATTTTTCTTGGAAAGATGGAACTACTGAAATTAGTACAGATCCTGCTTCATTTACGCATCAATTTACATCAGCAGGTACAAAAGCAGTGTCTTTGAATGCTACTACAACAAGTGGATGTATTGCTACTCCTATTTCAAAAAATATTGTAACTAAAACATGTATAGGTATAGAAGAAAATCTATCTGAACAAATAAAAGTTTATCCAAATCCTTCAAAAGATGGAAGATTTACAATATCTTCTACTACTACAAATCCAATAAATATAAATATAACAGATATATTGGGTAAAACAGTTTATTCACAAAATTTAGGTACTATTTCTAAGCAAGTGATAAGTCTTAATAATGTTCAAAATGGTGTTTACTTTATTGAAATTAATAACGGTTCATCTACTTCAATTCAAAAATTAATTATGGATAAATAATTAATTTTTGAAATTACATATAAAGCCCCAACTATAGTTGGGGCTTTTTTTATGCCAGTTTATAAGAAGATCTAAATATATTTTTATGCTTTTCAATATTCTGATACAAAAGAAGCCTTGCTATAAGCAAGGCTTCTTTAACTTATTCAATTTAATTTTATATTATTTCAAAGCTTGTTCTATATCGGCTATTAAATCTGTAGGATTTTCTACACCAATAGAAAGACGAATCAGTTTTTCGGTCACATTGATTTTGGCTTTTACATCTTCGGCTACGCCTGCATGGGTCATAGAATAAGGATGCTGGATAAGACTCTCTGTACTTCCAAGACTTACTGCTAATTTTATCAAATGTAATTTATCCAAAAAAGCAAAGCATTCTTTTTCTCCGCCTTTGAGGTCAAAGGAAATCATAGCGCCTGGCTCTGAACATTGTGCTTTATAGATACGCTCTTGTTCAGCATTATCAAATTGATCAAAATAGTAAACTTTTTCAATTTTTGGATGCGAACGGAGGTATTTGGCTACTACTTTTGCATTTTCACATTGTTTATCCATTCTCAATTTTAAAGTTTCTAAACTTCGTGTCATCAACCAAGCTGTATGAGGACCACTCATGCCTCCTAGACTTGAACGCATTTTACGTACTCTAGAAACTTCAGTTTTTTTACCGATACAAACACCTGCAACAATATCGCTATGTCCACCCAAATATTTTGTAGCACTATATACAACCATATCACAGCCCATTTCCATTGGATGTTGCCAGATAGGTCCCATGTATGTATTATCTGCTATTACATATACTCTTTTTTCAGGAGTCGATAATTTTTTGGCAATATTTACACACATTTCAATATCTATCAATACATTATTTGGATTGGCAGGTGATTCAACAAAAATTACAGATACTTTGTCTTTAACTCCTTTTTCTTCCAACATGGCTATAATATCAGATTCTTTATCTCCTGCCATAAATCCAATGGCTCCAATATTAAATTTAGATAATATATTTTTGAAAAATCCGTCGGTACCGCCATACAATGGGTTTGAATGTAAAATGAATTCACCTGGTTTTGTATATTCAAACATGGTCGTTGAAATTGCAGCCATACCACTTTCAAATACGCAGGCATCATCAGCACCTTTTTCATAAATAGCCAATCTGTTTTCTAAAATTTCAAGATTTGGATTATTAAAACGGCTATAGATTAATCCATTGGTCTCTCCAGCCTCTAATTGTCTTTTGCCTAATGCAATTTCAAAGAATCGCTTACCATCAGCAGCAGATTTAAAAGCAAATGTGCTTGTTTGGAAGATAGGTGGTTTCACACTGCCTTCACTCCATTCTGGATTATAACCAAAAGTCATCATTAAACTTTCGGGATTCATATTTTCTTTACTCATTTTATTTAATTTGATTTGACGTCCACAAAAGTAAGCTATTTTGTCTTAATTTTTGTTTTATATTTATTGAATGAGAGTATAGTAATTTAAGTATGACTCTGTTGATGATTTAATACTATAGATTTAGCTTAGTTAATTTTGAACGAAATAATGTATAAACTAAATTTTTTAATTATATAGTCTAAATTTAATACTTCTCATTTTTTTACAACTTTTTGAGAGTATTAAGTTATTTTTGTCGTTAAATACAAATTTCGCCATGCAACTTTTTATCAATAATCTAAAAAATGAATTGTATCCGTATCTTCAAACACTTGTGGAAGGTGATATAAGTCAGGTTGCATTGCATTTTGAACTTACCAACCCCGAACATCAAGGGAATCTTACTCTTTTGGTTTTTCCTTTAGCAAAAATGGCTAAGAAAAATCCTGAAGAAATGGCTCAATTGTTGGGGCAATGGATGGTAGAAAATAATTATGCTTCTTCGTATGATGTGATAAAAGGCTTTTTGAATATCAATCTCAGTGCACAATCGTGGCAAGAGATTAATAGCAATTTATTACAAATTGAAAAAGTAGCTCGCCCCGATATTATTGTGCTTGAATATTGTGGTCCCAATACCAATAAACCCTTACATATTGGACATTTGAGAAATTTGTTTCTAGGATTTTCAATGGGAAGAATTCTTCAAGAAGCTGGACATAGTGTTCATAAAGTAAATATAAATAATGACAGAGGAATCGCTATTTGCAAAAGTTTAATTGCCTATCAATTATATGGAAATGGTGCTACGCCTGAGAGTGTGGGCAAAAAAGGCGATCATTTTGTTGGCGACTTTTATGTGAAATTTGCCGAAGTACTCAAAGTACAAATAGAAGAAGGTATTGCAAAAGGATTGGATAAAAAAACAGCTGAAAAACAAGCGTCAATAACTCAGGCTAATGAAGATTTGCTTAGAAAATGGGAAAATGGGGATATAGAAACCATTGCATTGTGGCAGAAAATGAATGATTGGGTTTATCAAGGTTTTAGAGCTACTTTTGATGATTTGGAAATCGATTTTGAAAAAGAATATTATGAAAGCCAAGAGTATCTGAATGGAAAAGAAATAGTTCAAGCTGGATATGAAAAAGGTGTGTTCAAAAAAGATGAAACGGGTGCATTTTTGATAGACTTGACAGCTGAGGGATTGGATGAAAAAATAGTACAACGTGCCGATGGTACTTCTATATACATAACTCAAGATTTGGCATTAATCAAAAAAAGATACGAAGATTTTAAAATGGATCGTATGATCTATGTAGTAGCTGATGAACAGAACTATCATTTCAAAGTGCTACAAGGAATATGTAAAGCATTGGATATGGATTTTTCAAAATCGATTCATCACATGTCCTATGGAATGGTTGTTAGCAAAGATGGTAGCAAATTCAAATCGCGTGAGGGAACTGCTGTAGATGCTGATGATATCATTGCAGCTACTATTGATGAAGCAAAAAATCAAACACTGGCTAGTGGCAAGGCAAATCATTTCTCGGATGAATATCTTCAAGAATTGTCAAAAACTATTGGATTAGGTGCGTTACGATTCGGCATGTTAAAAGTCAATTTGAAAAAATCGATTCCTTTTGACCCAGTTGAATCGGTAGATATGCAAGGTGATACAGGAACTTTTGTGCAGTATAGTTATGTTCGTACTCAGGCAATTTTGAATAAAGAAAATTATAGTTTTTTGGCTTCAGAAATTCCAGCTCAAATGGAAAAAGAAGAGAAGGATTTGCTGATACATATAGCCCAATTCAACAAGGTGCTTCATATAGCGGCATCGCAGTTTGATCCTACAGAAATTGCCCAATTTGTTCTCACTTTGTCCAAATTGTTCAATCGTTTTTATACAAAACATCAAATATTGAATATAGAAGATAAA
>JBIPMU010000291.1:0-6526 GCA_044377205.1 Chitinophagales bacterium
TGGAACGTATTCAATATCTGTAGGGCAAGGAGGCGCAGCGGTAACAAATGATCAAAGAGGAAACAATGGATCAAATTCTTCAGCTTTTAATATAACCTCGATAGGTGGAGGCGGAGGCGGAGGCTGGATAGCTGGATTAGAATCTGGATCTAATGGAGGGTCTGGCGGCGGTGCTTCGGCTTCTCCTTTTCAAGCAGGCATAGGAACTGTTGGTCAAGGTAATAATGGCTTTTGGTTGAATTATTATCGAGAACCAGGCGGCGGCGGTGGCGGTGCTGGCAGTGCTGCAATTGATCAAAATGGCGGGCCTGGTATTGAGTCTAATATAACTGGTAATTCAATGTTTATCTGTGGTGGTGGAGGTGCAGGAGCTATGAATGGCGGTTTTTCCTCAGCAGGTGGTGGAGGAAGTGGTGGTGGAGGAAGTGGCAATAAATTATTAAATGGATTTGCTTTAAGTGGCCAGGCAAATACTGGTGGCGGTGGTGGTGGATCAGAAGGATTCGGTGGGGTATCTGGAGCCGGAGGTTCAGGAATCGTTGTACTTCGATATCTTGGAGCGGATGTGACTACGGCAGATATTGAATATTTAGGAAGCAATTGGGCTTCAGGGTATCAAGTAAATGAATTTAGACAGGTAGGAATAAGAACTTTTTCTATTATTGCTACTCTTTTTCAAGGGGTCGTAAGTGGTCAAATTACGGGTAGTGGTAATTTAATATTAAATCCGGGTTCCGGTGTTATTACCATAACTGGGGTCAATTCATATTCAGGAAGCACAACAATTGAATCGGGAATAATTCAAATAGGAAATAATGGAACTCAAGGAAACTTGGGTAGTGGAAATATTGAAAATAAAGGTCAATTACAATTTAATCGATCTAACAGTTTAACGATTTCAAATATTATAAGTGGAACAGGAACTATTATACAGCAAGGTACCGGTAGTCTAATTTTCACTCAAAATAATACGTATTCTGGGGCAACGACTATTAGTTCAGGTTCCATACAGATAGGAAATAATTCAAGTACAGGTACTTTTGGTACAGGTAATGTCATCAATAATAGCGCTATCATAGTCAGTAGATCCAATGAATTAACATTGAATAATTTGATTAGTGGAACAGGTAGTTTAACGAAGGAATTATCTAACACTTTGATATTGAATCAAAATAATACTTATGAAGGTAATACTTCAATCAATGGAGGGATCCTTATTCTCAGAAACAATATTCCAAATCCAACAAGTAAAACATACAATGGAAATGGCGTTCTTCAAATAGAACCTTCAGCTACAAGTTTCACCTCTGGATTCACAACTTCGGGTTGGACCTTTAATTCAACACTTAGTGGATTGACGATAGGAAAAAACAATAATGACGCAGATGTTACTGTCGCTAGTACGGCGACTATAGCTGGACCGATTGCGATTTATGGAAGGATTATTACAGTAAATTCTAATCTAACGACGAGCACTTCATCACCTATTTCTTTGTTTGCTAGATTGGGGCTGCGATTTAGCTCAGTTGGTATTACATTACAATCAGGCGGAGGTGATGTTGTTTTGAGTGGAGATCACGATGCGAATAGTAGTGGAAATATTATCGCAGCGGGCGCACTAACTATTACTTCTAATGGCGGTGCAATTTCTATGGGAGGAGGTGCTACAGGCACTGACTTTGCTTATGGTATTGGAACTTCTAGCACCATAGCAAATGATCAAACAGCTGGTATTTGGGTTAGAGGAGCCGTGAACATAAACTCAGGAAATGGCAATATTTCTATTAGGGGGTTCGCCGCAAATGCATCCCCAACAGCACTAAATATACCTACTTGGGGTGTTGGCCTAGGCCTTGGAGCTGCTGTAAATATGAACCCTGCTTCCGTTACAATAATCAGTGGTACCGGCAACATATTAGTAGAAGGATTTGCTCGAAATCCAGCAGGTAGTAACTCTAATTCATATGGGGTAGTTTTCAATAATTGGGAAGCAATGACTAACCAACCTTTAACCATAACCTCTGCTAATACAACGGCCAATGCAATTCGATTGATAGGAAATACAGAAAATACAATTAACGGGCAGCGTACTAAAAATAGTCTTCGATTTTGGAGTACTAATTCGAACATTTTGGCAACAGGAAATGGAGGCGGTATCACGCTCTCAGGGAAAACGTTTGATGGTAATGACCATACTCAAATTAGTTGGTCTGGAGGAAATATATTGGCAACTTCAGGTCCAATAGTTATTAATACAGATAAGGAATCATTGCTAATAGAAAATGATATGTTTGTAGGTTCTAGAAGTGGTATAGCTGGAAACACAACAAGTAGTTCTAATATTCGATTTTCAATAGATGATATAAGTTTTGCTACCGGCAGACTCATTAGAGTTGCCACAACAGGTACTCTTACCATTGAAGCATTTGGAAGTAGTTTTACAGATTATACAGCGAATCCAAATACCATTCTAGGGTTTACAACAGCTACAGGATGGTCTCTGAATGAAAATACTCAAACGTTAACTAGTCTTACTATAGGCAAGCCTTCGAATATATCAAATATAACGATAGGCTCAACCACTACTATTGCGGGCCCCATAACAATTTATGGCGGCACGCTTACCCTTAATGAAAACCTAGCATCCAGCAACGGCAATACTATTTCATTATTTGGCAATGGGCTATCGATAGCAACGGGAAAAACAATAACCTCTATCGGAGGACAATTAATATTAGCCCCTCAAACATCTTCAAATACTATAGGATTAGGAGGCGCTGCGGGCACTCTTGCTTTACCAGCTACCTATTTTAGCAGCAATTTTAGCGATGGATTCTCCAGTATTCAAATAGGAAGCAATACCCAATCGGGAAATATTTCTGCGAATGCGTTTACATTGAGAGACAACATGTTGTTTTTAACTACGGGATCTTTAGCTTTAGGCGGCAAGCCCATCTTAGGAAGCAATAACGTGACTTTAGGAAGCACAATAAGCTCTATTACCGGAAGTAACTCGAATTACTTCCAAACGAATGGTTCGGGTAAAATGATATCAACATTAGCGAATAATGCTTCAAGAATTTTTCCAGTGGGAAACACTTTTTATAATCCTGTAACGATTACAAATAAAACGGGGAATTCAGACACTTTTAGTGTTCGAACGATAGACTCTGTTTCAGGAAATGGAGCACAAGGTAATGCGATTACTACGCCTCATGTAAAAGCGACGTGGGATATCAGTAAAAATAATGCTAACACGGGCAGTGGAATAGACATGCAGTTTTCATGGCAATCTTCGCAAGAAATAGGAGGCATTACTAATTTTGTGCTAAATCATCATAATGGCACAGTTTGGGAAGTCGCTGCAGGTGCTTCCGGAATTGTTTCAGGTACTACTACCAAAACCATAACACATACAGGATACACTGGAGATTTCTCTCCCTTTGCATTTGGAGGATCACTTACGGCGCTTCCTATAGAGCTAAAGGAATTCAACACAGTATGTAAAAACGACTATACACAGGTAACTTGGACGACAGCATCAGAAAAAGATAATGACATATTTGAATTGTATAAAAGTCTTGACGCCAATACGTGGACAAAAATCTACACGGTAAAAGGACAAGGTACAAAAGCCACAGAAACGTCATATAGTTATGATGATATAGAAAAACAGTCTAATTACTATCGTTTGAAAGACATAGATTTTAATGGTGTTGAGAATTGGTCTCAAATTATTTTTGCAGATTGTAAAACCAATACTTCTAAAACAGAGATTTATCCAAACCCTGCAAAGGATTATATAACGGTATCGACACCTTGGGAAGAAAATATAACGCTTAGAATCATAACATTACAAGGTGTGATTTTAAAAGAAGAACGTCTGATTTCTAGCCAATCCTATTTATCTCTGAAAGACCTAAATTCAGGAATTTATATTATTGAGCTAGATAAAAAGGGATCAATGGAGCAATTTAAGCTTATTAAGCAATAATTTGAAATGCAAAGATACCGTATCTTTCAGCAAATTTAAGTCAAAATTCGCTTTAAATTAACATATTTTAAATATTTTTAGCATACTTTTGCGCTTCATTTTTTTACTTATGAAGTTACATATATACACATTTATTTTTTTACTAGTTACTAATTTTTCTTTTTCTCAAAACACTCGACATGTCAATAGCGCAACTGGTAATGATGCCAATGCAGGGACGCTAGCCGCACCTTATAAGACCTTCCATAAAGCATATACCGTTGCAGTATCAGGAGATATTATCAACCTGACGGGCACTTTTGACTGGACAGCAACAGACGAAACAGGCGATGCGGCAACTTCGGGATATACTATTTCAAAAAACGTAACCATACAAGGACAAGGAGCCAGTAATACAATAGTACAAGCGCATAGTATAAGAAATTCTGCTGACAGAAGAGTTTTTACAATAAGTCCTGGATTTTTAGTTACAATAAAAAATTTAACGATCAGACATGGTAAAACCACCGGTTCTTCATTAGATCGCAACGGAGGTGGAATTAGAATAAATTCCTCCACACAAGTAATTACGTTAGAAAATCTAATTATTGAAAAAAATGATGCAAGTACCTCAACAGGAGGAAATTTTGGAGGAGGAGGAATCGCCATATCCAATTCAAATTCTACAGCAGATATTAATATAAGTAATTGTGAGATTTCAGATAATGCAACAACTGCTTGGGGTGGAGGCATATATACAAGTGGTTCCTCGGGATCTTCTTCAAATATAACAAGAATTACAAATTCAACGATATCAAACAACGTGACTGCTCAAACAGAACATGGTTCAGCAATTGCCGCTTATTACGGGCGTAATTTTGTAATGATAAATTCAACTTTATCAGGAAATTCAGGAGGGACAGTAGTAACCTTTTCTAATCATAATACGGGTTCAGTTTATTTCTTAAATAACACTATAGCATACAATACAGCAAACTGGAATTCAGTTTATTTAGAATTTGCAAATTCAGCTACACTCCAAAATAATATAATTGTAGAAACTAGAACTTCCTCTAATGTATTAGTTGGCTATATGACACAACGCAATAATATTCCGCTTTACTATAATAATATCATTGATTTTATTCCAACCAATTGGGCGGCTTCTAATGACGTTCAAAATGGTGTAAATGGCAATATTGTAGGTGCAAATTTAACACTAGGGTTATCAAATACACTAGGTTTAAACTCATCAACTAATATTACAAAAACGTTAGCTATTTCTTGTGCAAGTGTAGCAACGAATGCGGGATCTAATGTAAACTATGGATATGCCGTCCCATCTACAGATCAAAGAGGTACTAATAGAAATGGAAATGTAGATATAGGTTCGTTTGAAAATCAAGGTGGAAGCGAAATTGCTTTTAATGGTAATTTAACAGCTTTTTCAAAATGTGGATCTAATCCCTCTGCCAATCAAACCTTTACAGTACTCGGATGCAATCTAACCGCAAATATCAGTATCTCAGCACCTACAGGTTTTGAAATTTCTACAAATGCATCCACAGGATTTGCGAGTTCCTTGACATTAACGCAATCTGGAGGTTCAGTGGCCTCTACAACCATTTTTGTCAGAATGGCTGCCGCTGCTACGGGCTCACCAAGTGGCAATATTACATTAACGTCTACAGGTGCTACTAATATTGATAGAGCCGTTTCTGGAACTACGACTTCTTTGAGCACAGGTACTGCTAGTGCCAATCAAGTGGTTTGTCATAATACTAACGCAACAGATATTACATTGAGTGGTTCTTCGGGAACTATTCAATGGCAAAGGTCTTCGGACAATAGCGCATGGACTAATATTTCGGCAGCAACAAGTGCTACTTTAACCTCAGCTCAGATAGGCGCGATAACTTCAACTACTTTTATTAGAGCGCAAGTAACTTCAGGGAGCTGCACTGGAAATTCAAATACGGTAACTCTAGAAGTAAATAATGCGTTAGATTTTGATGGAACAGGTGATTTTGTAAATATTGGTAATAATGCTTCTTTAAATTTTACATCTAACTTTACCATAGAGTCATGGGTATTTGTACCCGCTTCTCCAAAGTACAGTATTAATACAATATTTGCCAAAAACGTACCGAACCATGGAACACCGGGCTATAATTTTGGCTTTAATCATTGGAACACGTCGAATCTACTTTTAGTTCTAGAAGATGGTAGCAGCGCAATTTCTTCAAACAAACCTGTTACTGCAGGCTCATGGAATCACGTTGCAATAGTAGTTAGCAATAATGGTACCTTAGGTACATTTTACATCAATGGTTCCCCAGCAGGAGGAGGCAATGTAGTTCTTACAAATGCGTCTACAGTATCTGAATTTATAGGATCAATGGATGCAGGAGGTAGTTATTCATTAAAAGGATCATTAGATGAGTTAAGAATTTGGAACGTGGCTCGTACGCAACAACAGATTATTGACAATATGGATAATTCCCTTACCGGTTCAGAATCAGGGTTGGTAGCATACTATGATTTTGATCAAGG
>JBIPMU010000070.1:0-6512 GCA_044377205.1 Chitinophagales bacterium
TGGCTCAAAATTTGCAGTAACTGAAGCCTCATAAATATCTGTATGAAAGCTCAAATTTCGCATTTTTCTATATAAATTATCCCCATTCATATCATTATCCGAATCAAATGCACTTAAATACATCATACTTAAATTCAATCCAATACTAAAATATTGAGGAAAATTATAGCGATAGCCCGCTGTATATGACATCTTTATATTTCCTGTATTAAACTCAGAAATAGGCTGAAGAAATTCGTCATTTGAAATCCCTAAATCTCCAAAATATGAAGAAGATCCAACCCCTAATGAAAACTCATGACTCTGCGAAAGTAAACTCCCCTCAAAATATATCATTAAAAATAAAAACAATACCTTTTTCATATTTATGAAATTTTTTAAATAATATTTTACAAAGGTAATAAAAAAAAACTAATATCTTTTGATTTGCAAAGCTTAATTTTGTATTTTATTAATTATTAACTATATCAACAATGAGAAAGGTATATTTGGACAATGCTGCAACAACTCCTGTAAGTGATGAGGTAATAGAATCGATGATTAAGAATCTAAAACAAAGCTACGGAAATCCTAGCTCTTCTCACCATTTTGGGAGAGAAGCCAAAGGACAGTTGGAAGAGGCTCGACGAAAAATAGCTACTGCTATTCACGCTAAACCAAGTCAAATTTGCTTTACTTCTTGTGGTACCGAAAGTAATAATTCTGTACTTAAGAATGCGTTTAAAAGTCTTCTAATTAATCGTATCCTAGTATCTCCTATAGAACATCCTTCCATTCATACTACTATCAAAGAAGTGGATCAAGACATAGAAATTGTTTATTTACCTATTGATAAATTTGGATCTATAAAAATTGATGAATTGGAAAAATTACTTGCCTCCAGCAGTAAAAAAACATTAGTTTCTGTTATGCATGCAAACAATGAAGTAGGTGCGCTGAATGATATTAAAGCAATCTGTAAAATATCAAAAAAATATAACGCTTTTGTTCATAGCGATATGGTTCAGACCATGGGACATTTGCCATTAGACATGGAGGACTTAGACATTGATTTTGTAGCAGCATCGGCTCATAAATTTCATGGGCCAAAAGGCGTAGGATTTCTTTATATAAAAAATCCAAACTCCTTAAAACCATTTATTTCAGGAGGTTCTCAAGAAAGAGGCATGAGAAGTGGAACGGAAAATATGGCATCTATTATTGGGATGGCAGTAGCACTCGAACATGCTGTAAAAAATATAAGTGAGGATGAAAGATATGTAAACAATATACGAAAATCAATGGCTGAAAAATTGGTTGTAGCTATTCCAGATATTGAAATAATTACCAATCTTGACTATAGTCTATACACTGTCCTTACAGTAGGATTTCCGGAAATCATGAGCAATGACATGCTTACATTTCAGCTAGATATGAAAGGCATAGCATGCAGCAGTGGAAGTGCCTGTAGTAGTGGCGCTAACAAAGGCTCGCATGTACTAGAAGCACTCAATTATACTAAAGAGCGAAAAGCAATTCGTTTTAGCTTTAGCAAATTTAATAAAATGGACGAAATAGACTATGCTGTTGAAAAAATTGTAGAGCTCCATAACGAAACTGTCAAATAAATTTTGTTTCTTTGCAGGTATGCAATTGCCTTTGTTTCGATTATTAATTACATTACTTATTCTGTTTTCATTTTCATGTGGAAATAGAAAAACAGCTTCTAAAAAACCTAATACAACTTTTAATCGAGATAAAAATAATGATTTAGGTATTATAATTAAAAATACCAAGCTTAAAAAAGCAATTACAGAATGGCTCAACACCCCCTATCAGTATAATGGAAATTCAAAAAGTGGTGTAGACTGTAGTCATTTTACTTGTGAAATACTTAAAACGATGGAATTTATTCCTGCTGATTTTTATACCCCATCACACAAACTAGCGGAAAAAGCAAAAAATATAAATTTTGATAAACTGGAAGAAGGAGACTTAGTCTTTTTTTCCATAGCTCAAAATGGTAAAATTTCGCATGTAGGTATATACTTATCCAAAGATAAATTTGTACATGCCAGTTCATCAAAAGGAGTAATAATAAGTTCTCTTGAAGATAAATATTATAAACCTAGAATTGCTTTTTATGGTAGGATTAGATAGTATTCTTTATACAACCAAAATCCTTTTATTCTAATTAATACAACTTCGCCACTTCCTCTCGCATGATGCGAACGATGTCTTGCAGATTGTATTTTGGAGCCCAATTCCAGTCTTTTCTGGCAAGGCTGTCATCAATACTTTGTGGCCAGCTTTCGGCTATTTGTTGGCGGAAATCGGGTTCATACACTATTTCAAAATCAGGATTTTGACGTTTGATTTCAGCAGCTATTTCTTCAGGAGAAAAACTTATTCCAGCAATATTGTAGCTGGTTCGGCATTTGATGGCTTCTTTTGGAGCTTTCATAAGGTCTATTGTAGCTTTTATACAATCATCCATAAATATCATAGGGAGTGTAGTCTCGGGTTTCAAGAAGCATTTAAACACCTCTTTTTTGGCATCCGAATGAAAAATATCTACCGCATAGTCTGTAGTACCTCCACCCGGAAGACTTTGATAGCCTATTACACCGGGATAGCGCACCGAACGCACATCGAGCCCATATTTATCAAAATAATATTTGGCCCACAATTCGCCAGCTACTTTGCTAATTCCATAAACGGTAGCGGGAATCAAAGGCACATGATTGGGGGTATCTGTCAAAGGAATTTCTTCCCCAAAAACGGCAATGGTACTCGGGTAAAACACTTTTTCTACGCCAAACTCTTTGCTGGTCTCCAAGACATTGAAAAGTCCACCCATATTCACATCCCAAGCCCATTTTGGATTTTGTTCACCACGAGCCGAAAGAATAGCCGCTAGATGAAAAATTACTTTTATATTTTTAGATTTTACAACGTTTTGCAAAGCATCTTTGTCCATTACATCCAAAGATTGAATCGATAATGCTTCATTTGCTTTCAAATCGGTAGCAAAAACACTATCCACGCCATATTCTTCGCGCAATTTTGTTAACAATACCGTTCCAATTTGTCCTCCTGCACCAATTATCAAAATATTTTTTCCAGTCATGGTCTTTTTTTAGATTGCAAACTTATGAAAAATAGCTTCATTGGCACAAAAAAAAAGCGACTTTCCATATAATTGAGAGTCGCTTTTCATTATTTTATAAGACTAATTCTAGTTTGTAAATTTCATCAAATCGGTAGCTTCTATGTGAGCTGGATCCAATAATAATACACCGTCTAAATATGATTTTGCCAAGGCTTTGTCATTCATATTTTTGATAGCATCTTTTGCCAAATACAATTTAGCTTTTATCACCAAATTTTTGAATTTAGCTTCATTGCCCGTTGTCAATTCTACATATTTCAAGAAATCGGGTTTAGCAGAAGCAGTTGTTTGTTCTGGATCTGCAAACATTTTCACATTGGCTCTTTGATAATAGGCGTTGGCAGAATTTGGAGACAATTCAATTACTTTTGAATACCAAACATCTGCATTAGCATAATCTTTTTTCCCATAATACGCTTGTGCCAATTGGAAATGGTCGTCCAATGAAGGATCTAAGGCCTCTACTTTCAATTTATAATATACAATAGCATCGTCCATTCTTCGGATAGATTTCAAATAATCTGCAATTTTGCGTAATGTTTCTTTAATCTCAGGCTTAATTTCATAGGCTTTTTTCAATGTTTCTATAGCAGCGGTTGTATCTTTTCCGCTTGAGATCATAGATTTAGCTAGGTACTCATAATCATCAGGGATTATCTTATCTTTGGGTTGAGATGCAATAAATTTCTCCATAAAATCATTTGCTTGTTTTGCTTGTCCTTCCTCAAAATAAGAATATCCTATCAAACGATTCAAATAATTATATTTATTATTGGATTGGATAATAGTATTGATAATATCAATAGCGCCTTTATAATCTTTTCCCAAGAACAAAATATTTGCCATCATAGCCATATCATCAGGGTTTTTATCTCCTAAATCCAATATTTTTTGTTGTGTAGCTTTTGCTTCTTCATACTTTTTGTATCTATATTGAAGTTGAGCCATATAATTGAGTGCAAAAAGATTATTTGCGTCTATAGCTAAGGCTTTGTCCAAATATTCTTTAGACAAATCATAGGTTCTAGAATTGTAATACACTCTTCCAATTTTTGCATTGGGAAGTGCACTTGTTTTATCTATTTCTGCAGCATATTCATACTGTGTAATAGCCTGTCCTCCATCTTGGGTAGATAAAAATGCATCGCCATAAGCAATTCGAAAATCAAAGTTGCGAGGGTTCATATCCACTGCTTTTTTTGCCCATTCTATCGCTTTATCTTTTTTATCAATACTAGAATGAACGATAGCTTGGCTAATAGCTATAAAAACTTTTGGGTCTTTATTTTTTGTTGTTTTGGCAGCATTTTCAAACAAACCGTCTGCTTTGGCAATATCGCCTGCTTGCAATGCCATCATACCTTGTCCTACCATACCAAAAGCACTTGTAGCATTGGCATCAAAAGTGGCTTTTGCTTTTTCAAATTCTTCTTGTTTGAATTGTGCAAATCCTTTGAGGAATTTTGCTTCTTCTTCCTGAGATGTCTCAAAAGCCTTTTCGGCACTCACCCATCTCAAATCATTTAAGTATTGATGCCCTTTTGCTACCTGTGCAAACAAAGCCTGTGAAACCATCATGGCACCTGCTAAAATAATTGAATTAACCTTCATGTTTTTTTTATTTGTATTTTAGATGTAAAAATATAGTTTTAAGTTTATTTGAAATTAAAATTTTAAATTTTATTTAATTTACTTCTACCACTCTTGTCAATACCGTAGAAGGGACCAAGCCAGATTTTAAAATAATTTTTTGTCCTATTTCACTAGTCATAAAATTGACAAATCCTCTTCCAAGTCCAGGTCCGCCTTCACGCAAAGTTGATTGCATTAATCTACGCAATGGATATTTATGAATAGCGATATAGCCCATATTAGGCTTGTAGAAATAGACATCATTATCCTTTCCTATCTCAACCATTGAGATATCCTTGCTAAATTCTTGTGCCATTTCATCCGCTTCGTCACTTATCCAAGAAACCCCAATTATACCCAAAGCATTACTATTGTTTTTTACATATTTCATCACTTCTTCATTTGTATTTTGAGCATAGACATTAGAAGATAATTTATCGCCTTTCAAGATGCTATCTTGCATATATACAACTGTACTGGATTTTTGATTATCAAAAACTATATTGATTCTGCCCGATTTTCCACTGCCTTTTATTTGGCTGAAATCTGAAATCTGTCCATTCAAGATATTTTTCAAATCGGAAAGGGACAATTTTAAGCCTTTTTTATCATTATTGACAATTACAGCTACTGCGTCTTTGGCCAAAACCGTAGTTTTAGCTTCATACCCTTTCATTTCTTTATATTTTCTCAATGAATTGGAATCTGGGACTATAGACGAAAGTAATATCCGAAAAGAATCATTATAAATTTCTTTTATTACATCTATTGCAGGACGATAGATTACATTGATTTTTGCATTTTTGTATTGCGATTCAAAAACCATAATTTCTGTATCTAAAATGGGCTTGTAGCATTCGTCTGCCAAAATAGTAATATTACCTGTAGTAGGCGTATCTGTAGCTACTTTGGATTTATTGTCACATCCAAAAAACAATGATATAACTACTAAGAAATAGGCTAATTTATTCATAAAATATCATTTAACTAAGTTTAAAAATAGTTTTTTCGCGCTCTATAGATTCGAAAAAGCCCATATAGAAAAAGTATAACGGCAAAAATATAAGCATTGCTTGTGGGTAAAGTGGTCTTATCTTTGACCCATAATACAACAGCACTAAGAATGATGAATGCTACGGCAATTACCATTCTAAATATGTACATAACTTTTTGAGAATTTTCAAACATAGCCTCAACCTTTTATTTTGCATGCAAAATTAATTAAAAATATTATCCAAAAGGAATTTCCATACAAAATTAAACAAAAATTAATGTTATTTGGATTTTCATAAACTTTAAAAACGGTCTATTTCAATCAAAATTAATCCCAAATTTTCAAAATAACATTATCAAATACAAATAAACATCCAAATTGACCTGCTTCAAAAAAATTAGTTTTCATATCTTTGTAAAATTAATAAAAAATGCCAACATGAGCTTTAAATCCTATAATCCAAAAGATCTCTCCCTTCCCGAAATTCATGGATTCATGCTATCATCCGTAGCTCCTAGACCTATTGCTTTAGCTAGTACCGTAGACCAGCATGGCATGGTCAATTTAGCCCCTTTTAGTCAATTCAATGTATTCAGTACCAATCCACCTATAATGATTTTTTCGGCTAGTGTGAGCGGACGTACTGGAGAGACTAAGGATACTTATAAAAATATAAAAGAAAATGCTGAAGTTGTAATCAATATAGTAGAATACGATATGGTATTTCAAACTTCA
>JBIPMU010000292.1:0-6482 GCA_044377205.1 Chitinophagales bacterium
GGCATTGCCAGTTTGTAGTGAAATTACATGGGTAGGACTCTATTGGGGTGCAGATTGTTCTTCGGGAGATGAAAATTTTGCAACACGTAATCAAGTAAAGCTAAAAGTTAATAATGGCACTTATGCCAATTTGATAGCAGATTATCAACAAGACAATACTGTAGGCTATAAAACATATCATTGTTTTAAAGATATCACTTCTATCTTTTTAGCAAATGGATTAAATGCAAGATATACTGTAGCTAATGTAGCTACAGATGTAGCAGGTGCTAATTTATTTGGAGGTTGGACAATTGTAGTTGTATACAAGAATAATACACAAACCATGAGAAATTTAACAGTTTTTGATGGTTTAGCTAATGTAAGTAGCGCGGCTTCAATTGTAGATATTCCTATTTCGGGCTTTCAAACACCACTAACAGGTCCAGTTAATTTTGAATTAGGGTTGGTTGTGTATGATGGGGACCGTTCATTGACAGGGGATCAGTTAATGTTTAAGGGAGGTTCAGCGTTTATAAATATTTCAGATGCACTTCATCCGTCTTCAGATGTTTTTAATAGCACGCTTGCCAATAAAGGTGTAATGACGCCTTTCAGAATACCTAATTATAATAATACATTGGGGTATGATGCTAATATTTTTGCACCAAATAATACTACTAAAAATTATATAGGAAATAATGCAATTTCTGCAACAATTAGACAAACAACGGGTGGAGAATTCTTTTTAACTCAAGTAGTAACGAGTGCTATCGATGTGTATGAACCTGACTTGCGAAGTGCAGTTCGAGTTCAAAACTTGAGTAATCCTGGAGCTAATATTGCGAATCCAGGTGATACGCTTGAATATACGGTAAGTGGTTTGAATATTGGCTCGGATCCATCTGTTAATACTTATATAACGGATACATTAGAAGGGAATATGACTTATATTCCAAATTCAACAGTTATTACTTTTGGACCAAACTCAGGATCCAAGTCAGATGCTTCGGGAGATGATCAAGTAGATTACATCACAAGTTCAAAAGTAGTACGTGTAAGAATAGGTTCAGGAGCAAATGGTTTTCAAGGCGGTCAAGTAAATAATTCACCAGGCGGAACGGATAGTACTATTTTTAAATTTAAAGTAAAGGTAAGTGAAGATTGTATTTATCTAGCTTGCGACAATGTTATAAATAATAAGGCAAATATAATTGGTACGGGGAATGTTTCTGGAAATGAATTTAATAATAAAAGCAATCCAGGTATATTTGATGGAAATGGCTGTGCTATTTCAGGGTCTTCAGCTACGCCAATTAATATGGGAACATGTAATATTTCTCCAGCGGCTACTGTTTCAACGCCTATTTGTGCGGGTAGTACAATTAGTTTTACGGCATCTTCGTCTCCAAGTGCACGATATGAGTGGACGGGACCCAATAACTTTGCTTCAACCTTGAGACAACCTACCATACCAAATGCATCTTCTTCCAATCTTGGAGAATATGTAGGAAATATTTACATATTAGGAACCGATTGTCATTTTGAGTTTCCAATTGATGTCAATTTTGCAATAGCAAATGCGGGAGTGGATCAAGTAGGTACGGCTACATGTGGACTTACTTCTATTCCTATTCAAGGAAACCTTCCTGCAGGATCTTCAGGTTCATGGTCTATTGTATCAGGTACTGGTGGAAGTTTTGGTGTAGGAAATACATCCACTTCTTCTTCAGCATCCACAACGTTTAATGGTGTCTCAGGAAATTCGTATACCTTGCGATGGTCTTTGTCCAATCCGGGTTGTGGACCATCTTCAGATGACGTCAATATTACTTTTTTGCGTGCGCCTTCGAGTGCTGTTCTTACGGGCACTAATGTAACATGTGCAAGTAGATTAAATGTAGCTATTACAGGTGGCGTGTCTCCTTATACTGTTGAAATTAATAATGGAATAGGTTCAATTATCAACTATATATCAGGAGCTAATATTCCTTTAAACCCTTCAGTAAATACAACGTATTCGCTTCTTTCCGTTACGGGTGCTAATGGTTGTAGAATTATAAGTAATTTATCCGGAAATCCTTCCATAACAGCTAGTGCTTCTATTGGTGCAGGAACAATAAGTATAAATAACCCATTAAGTTTTATTAATGGGAGTCCGACAAATTTACCAACAACAGCTACTGGATGGACTTCATCAAACAATGCATTAACTAATAACACAACATATACTACAATTACTGGTTCATCTGGAAATTCAGCATATTTATATTTAAATTCATTTGGATTTTCAATTCCAACGAATGCGGTTATTGACGGGGTAATAGTTCGAATAGAAAAAAAAGCTTCAGGTACTGTAACAGATAATAGAATTAGTTTGATAAGCAGCACAACCGCTTTGGGATCCAATAAAACCTTATCAGGTTCATGGCCAACATCAGATATAGTCTCTGTTTATGGTAGTGCAAGTGATTTATGGGGAAATACTTCCTCAGGATTAACACCTTCTGTAATTAATAGTACAAATTTTGGAATTAGAATTAGAGCGACATTTGGATCTTCAAATGCTATTGCTTCTATTGATTATGCATCAATACAAGTATACTATCACGTTGGAACCAATGCTTATTGTGATACTATGTCCTCAATGGCATTTACAGCATCAGGTTTTACCAATGCAACTTCCTATAATTGGACGGCTCCTACAGGTGCTCGTATCAAATCGGGGCAAGGAACCGCCAATGTAACCGTAGATTTTAATGGTGCAGGACAAAGTGGCAATGTTTCTATGTTGTGTACCCCAAGAAACGCTTGTGGCGATGGTACTGCTTCATCACTTACCTTTGCTATGCAAGATTGTCCCAATCCTTCTCCTTTGTGTTTGACGGGCTACGTATATTGGGATTATAACGGAAATAACAAAGTAGATGGTTTGCCACTAAGTATCGCTAAGGGAAGTCAATTATATGTTACACTTAATAGAACGGCGAGTTCTACAGGAAGTTTTATAACAACTCCTGTTAATTCAGATGGAACCTGGAAAGCGTGTCATTCGAATATACTAAGTAATACGGCTTTTAGAGCTACCATTAGTAGTACTAATTATGCAAATAATACAGCATTAGGTTCTGTATTATCTACATTTCCTTCAGGCGTATCTGTTATTGGAGAAATAAATAATGATCTTACCAATTCGCTTACAGGAAATATTGGAACCACTACTAATTCATCTGCAGGTAGTGATATCACAATTGATGGTAGATTAAATTTTACTACTCCTAGTTCTATGTCTAATACTGATATGAATTTGAATTTTTCTATAAAAATTAATACAAATCCAACAGCAAATGCAAATATTATAACAACCAATGAAGATGTACCTGTATCCATAAATGTAGCAACAAATGATGTAGATACCGATGGAACGATTAATTTAGCATCTGTAGATTTAGATACATTGACTGCGGGGACCCAAAATACAATAACGGTTGTAGGTCAAGGTACCTGGATAGTGAATACTTCTGGGGTGGTTACTTTTACTCCAGTAGCTAATTATTTTGGAACCGCTATAAGATTCTATAACATAAAGGACAATGATGGATTAACCTCTAATTCAACTTCAGTAACCGTTACAGTTAGTGCTGTGAATGATGCACCTGTAGCCTTAGCTAGTGCTATTACTATGGAAGAGAATAGTACGTATAATTTTAAATCTTCTGATTTCAACTATTCGGATGTAGAAAATAATGCGCCTTTGAGTATTACCATTTTTACATTACCGGCAAAAGGAACCCTTAAATTAAATGGAATCCCTGTGACGGCTGGGCAAATAATTCTTTTGAGCAGTATTCGAAATTTATCGTATTCTCCATTGCCAAATGAATACGGCAGCACGTATGCGCCATTTCAGTTTAGAGTAAATGACTCTACAAACGGAACTCAAGCTGCTACTATGAATATTAATATAACTCACATAGTTTCGCCTCCATTAGTTACAAATGATATATTGACAACCAATCAAAACACGCCATTATCAATGAATATTTTGACTAATGATGTAAATATAGACGGTACTATAAATGCAAATTCTGTGGATTTAGATCCAAACACACCGGGTCAGCAAACTACATTAACAGTACCTGGACAAGGAACGTATACGGTTAATAGTTCGGGAGTTCTTACGTTTACACCATTATCTACTTTTTATGGGAATACAACACCAATTCAATATACGGTAGCCAACTCATTAGGTTTGGTTTCAAATCCCGGAACTATTTCATTTGCCGTTGTACCAGCTGGAGCTCCTTTTGCTGCCAATGACATCATTTCTACTACACAGAATAATGCTGTGACATATAATATCGCTGCCAATGATACAGATGATGTTTCTATTAATGTAAGTCGTATTGATTTTGATCCTAATGCCACAGGATTCCAACAATCATATTATGTAACGGGGAAGGGACAATTCTCGGCAGACGCTTCAGGTATTCTTACATTTACTCCTGATTGGAATTTTTCTGGAACGGTTACCGCTAGGTATACTATCAGAGATAATATGAACCTAGTATCAAATATTGCTACTATACAAGTTCAAGTTCAGTGGGTAAATACGCCTCCATTTGCTTTGGATGATGTGATAGATATGAATGAAGATGCTTCAGTAACATTTAATGCATTGACCAATGACTATGATATAGATAATCCTATTTTAGCTAATTCCGTAGATTTAAATCCAGTACTTATAGGAAGACAAACAACAAGAGTAGTTCCAGGAGAAGGTACATATACGGTTAATAATTCGGGAGTTGTAACATTTACGCCCATAGCTAACTTTAATGGATATGTAACACCTATTGGATATACTATAAAGGATAGTTTAAACCTAGTTTCAGATTCGGCTTTATTTATAATTAATGTAAAATCTATCAATGATGCTCCTGTTGCAGTAAATGATACAGTTTATGGACCAGGAACGCAAGGCACCAATTCTATTACATTCAATATTCTTACAAATGATAATGATATAGATGGCACGTTGGACGCTACGTCTATTGATTTAGATCCTGTATCTTCGGGTATTCAAAAGACCTTTACCGTAAGTGGCGAAGGAACCTATTCAGTAGATTCTTCAGGAGATGTTACTTTTTCTTATTCATTTAATACCCCTACAGGGGGATGTACTCCTATCAATTATATTATATTTGACAATCAAGGAGCTTCTTCATTGAGTTCAAATATTCTTGTAGATATTTTAGACCTTGGAATTCCTACAGCAAATGACGATGTTTTATATACATATAAAAATTATCCAATTTCTTTAGATCCTACTCTCAATGATATTGACAATGGTCCAGGAATAGACCCCACACTCACTGCTTTGATTGGCAACTTATCTTCTGCTAATGGCACCTGGAGTATTACCAAAAACGTGGTAGATACGCCAGATTTTGTAAGTTTTATTCCAGCAAATAATTTTACTGGAAATGTATCCATTTTTTATACTATCAAAAATAATGATTCATTACTTTCAAATCAAGCCAAAATTACTTTGACAGTAAGAGATCTTCCAAGTCCTACTATCTCCAATCCTTCTATTTTTTCTAAAACAACTTCTATGCTTTATGGATTTGTAAGTGGAATTAGCGATTCGATTGTCTTGTTTAAAAATGGAGTAAGGATAGGTGTAGTTATAGCTACAAATGGCCAGTGGGTAATTTCTGGATTAGATTCTAGTATTTTTAATGTAAATGATCAAATAACAGCAAGAAATTATATAGAAGGTTTTGCTAGTTCACCTTCAAGTATAAAAATTGTAGAACCAAAACCTATTGGTCTTTCGGTCTCTATTTCTTCTTTCCAATCAATTTGTAAAAATGATCTTGTTGCAATCCAATGGACGACAGCATCAGAAAAAGATAATGATCGATTTGAGTTGTATAAGAGCTTAGATGCCATAGATTGGCAAAAAATTTATACAGTAAAAGGACAAGGAACTAAAGCTACGGAAACTTTTTATAGCTTTAATGATTTTGAAAAACAATCGAGTTATTATAAATTGAAAGACATTGATTTTAATGGAAAAAATTCGGAATCGAATATTATTGTTTCAAGTTGTAGAGATAAAATACTATCAACAGCTATTTACCCGAATCCTGCTTCAGATTATTTTATATTAGAAACATCGTTTGAAGAAAACTCAAACTATAGCATACTCGATATGAAAGGAAACAAAGTATTGCAATCTTCTTTAATTTCTGAAAAAACAGTAGTGCCTATAAAAGAATTATCTTCGGGAATTTATATTTTAGAGATTAATAAAGAAGGACAATCTGAAAAAATGAAATTGATAAAAAAATAAGATAAAAAGAGGCTTCTTTTTCTTATAAATACTCGTTTTTTTATTTAACTTAAAAGGAGCTCATTTTTGGGCTTCTTTTTTATTGTTCGTCAATATTAAAAACTAGAAATATTTGCTGTATTATATTTTAAATTAACACAAT
>JBIPMU010000071.1:0-6447 GCA_044377205.1 Chitinophagales bacterium
TTGAAGTGTTCCCAAAATATTTGCCAACGTAGGTGCAATATCTATAATCTTATAAGGCTTACTTGACTTTTTGGCCTTAATACCATTTCCCATAATGATAAAAGGTACATGCGTATCATGTGTATAAGGGCTTCCATGTGTAGTCCCTTGTTTCCCATGACTCATCCAATTGGGTTCTAGCATGATATAAATATCGCCACTGCGATGTGGAAAATAACCATTATTGATAATTTCTTTGATATGAGTAGGAATATTCTCTAGAAATAAATTTTCAAAACTATAAAACCCACGAATTCCTTCCAATTTTTCTTTCGGTTGTCCATTGAGAATATCTGTAATCATCTTTGGGGAAATGTTTTTGGAAGCTATGAGTTCTTTATTCAAGTAGATTTGTTCGTTAAATACAAATTTTACCCATTCGCCAGCGCCTAATTTTGTAGCTAATACATCAGAAAATTGTTTTTTCAAGTCTTTCTCATCTACGTTACCCCCATGAACTTTGTTTGATACCGAAAAAGCGGGAATATCTTGTACCCCATGATCTGCAGTCAAAAAAGTCAAATAATTCCCTTTACCATATTTCGTATCCAACGTATTGAGCAAATCTTCTACTTCTTTATCCAATCGGATATAGGTATCTTCCGATTCCTTTGAATAAGGCCCAAAAGCATGTCCTATATAGTCTGTAGAAGAGTAACTTACACAAAGGAAATCGGTTTCGGTACCCATACCCATTTTCTCTTTTTCCAGCACTTCTTTTGCTAGTAGAGTTGTGAGCGTATTGCCATAAGGCGTTACTTTGATAGCATCGTTCATTTCTTCTTTTTCAAAAGTATAGGGAAATGTGTTGCAGCTAAGTTTTACGCCATCTTTGCCGCCACAGCATCCATTATGTCCACTTTTACACAGCTTATCTTCCCAGTTATTATCATCTGTACCACTGTAGATATATTTTTCCATAGGTAAGAGCGTGTTCCAGCCTTGACTCATGAGTTTGATAGGATATTTTTGTTTGTTAAAATCTTTGAGCCATTTTGGCAATTCTTTCATATAATACGTACTCGATACAAAAGTGCCCGTTTTCCCATCATACCAGTATGCGGCATTTGCCATATGACCTGCAGGCAGAATAGAGCCTCTATCTTTTATACATACGCCTATCACTTTTGACCGTCCTATTGTACTCAATTTCAATTCATCGCAAATGGTAGTAGTTTTAAGATTTTTGGGCGACATTTTTCCAACCTTCCCTTCTACACCTACCGTATTTACACTTTCATCTTCGGCACAATACATATTTTTTTGATGGTCTTCATACCAATAATTTCCTACAATACCATGAATAGCGGGAACACTTCCTGTGTATATAGAAGAATGCCCAGGTCCTGTATAAGTGGGACAATAATTGTAGTGCATATTGGATGCCGAAAATCCTTCGTTAATCAATCGATTAAATCCATTTTGACTATAGTGGCTATTGTATCGGATTAAGAAATCATAGCGCATCTGGTCTACAACGATTCCCACAACTATCTTAGGTCTTTTTTGAGCAAAACCAATAGTATTTAATCCCAAAAATACAATAATTAAGAATACACGAATCATAATAAAAATTTAAACAAAAATAAAGGATATTGTATTATACAATGTTATTTTATTGAGAAATTTGCCCAACTTTCCTAGGATGATATTTAGTAGCAAGCTGTGCAAAGGCTCTAATATGGTCTGGCGAGGTACCACAGCAGCCCCCTACAATATTTACTATCCCTTCCTTCATAAATTCTTCAAGCTGACCAGCCATATCTTCAGGTGTTTCATCGTAGAGTCCAAATTCATTTGGCAGTCCCGCATTGGGGTAGCAGCTGATGAAGCAAGGGGCGTTTTTAGCTAAAATTTCTATGTATTGTTTCATAGCTTTGGCGCCAAGGGCACAGTTGATACCTATACTTAAAAGGGGTGCATGTGAAAGCGAAATATAAAAAGCTTCTGTCGTTTGTCCACTCAGGGTTCGTCCCGAAGCATCGGTAATAGTACCTGATATCATTACAGGTATTTGAATTTTACGAGCTTCAAGAATTTCCATAATGCCATAAATGCATGCTTTTGCATTGAGCGTGTCAAAAATCGTTTCTACCAAAAGTAAATCTACGCCTCCATCTATCAATGCTTCTACTTGTTCTTTGTATGCACTTACTAAGTCATCAAAACTTACGGCTCTATACCCAGGATTGTTTACATCAGGGGAAATAGAAGCTGTTCTATTGGTAGGACCTATGCTTCCTGCTACAAATCGAGGCTTTTCAGGATTTTTTTGGGTCATTTCATCAGCGGCTTCTTTGGCTATTTTGGCTGAGAAAAAATTGATGTCATATACCGCGGATTCTAGCGCATAATCTGCCTGCGAAATTACATTGGCGCTAAATGTATTCGTTTCGAGAATATCGGCACCGGCCTCTAAATATTCAAGATGAATAGCTTTGATAATATCGGGACGAGTGATAGATAATAAATCGTTGTTCCCTTTGAGAGGATGGCTATGTCCTTCAAATCGGGTCCCTCTAAAATCTTCTTCTGTAAGTTTGTATTTCTGAATCATAGTGCCCATAGCACCATCCAATATCATTATTTTTTCGTTTAACAACTGCTCAATCATCATGTCAAAAAGGAATTAGTTGTAGAAATACGTTTTTTCATAATATTTTTTATCTTTGATATACAAAGGAATCGTAAAGGTGAATTTAGGGCCAAAATATCTATAGGTAGCTTTCTTATCTCCAATAGATTCGTTTTTTTTCACATCCCATGCATTTAAACTTTTCACAAATGCAATGGTATGCTCTAGCCCAAAGGTTATATTGATAAGTTTATCTCGTGCAAAATATGTATATCCTATAAATTGGCTCAAAGAGAGTCCTGCCATGGATTGATTGTATAGGCCAGCATAATTGTCATTGAGCTGAGGGACAATATTGCCGTCAATTGTAGTGATGGTTTTTTGGGATAAATAGCCTATGCCTGCTTTGATGTGGAGTCCGCTTATTTTTGATTTTGGGAAAATAGGAATTATTTTTCCTATTTCTATATTAAAAGTACCTATTCTTCCTTCCAAAGCAGGCTGTTCAATCGAGGCATTTTTGCCAATTACAAATCCATTTGATACCATATCGCCTAATAACGTAAAGTCTTTCGGCTGAGCTCCAAACCCAAAACCACCTCCAACTCCAAGGGTCCAATTTGATTTTGTTTTAATTGAAATATGCATGTCCGCTTTGCTATGAACACCGTATAATGTAGAATTGTCGCCCATGGGATATTGAAAAGAAAAACTGGGTGAGAACATAATGATAGTAGGATTTTCTGATTTTGTTTTTTCTTGAGCTTGAGAATTCAAGTAAGACATAAAAATCAAAAAATAAAATAAAATATGTTTCATATAATCCTATTTTAGGGGTAAATATAAGCCAAAATTTCAGGCTCAACAAGAACTACAAAGATATTGAAATTAAAAAAAATACGTATATTTGTTTTTTTCAACTTATATACATATGCTGAACATAGAAAATTTCACAAACGAGAACCAAGACCCAATTGCAGTGGAAAAATTGGCAAAAAAACTCAATGATTTAATGACCCCAGGTGAAGAACTTGAGTATATAGCGGTTCAGAAAAAACCTGCGGTAAATATTTCTCCAGATGGCATAGCTATTACGAATAAACGATTGATTTTCTGTCGTCAAAAAAACCTGGGACTTTCCATGGATTTTGAAGATTTCTTTTGGAAACATGTTTTTTCCTGCTCCATGAAAGAAGGTCTTCTGGGGGCAGATTTTTTTGTTAAAACAGTTGACAATAGAGATTTTTCTATAGATTATTTGCCCAAAGCACAAGCGCGCAAACTCTATGCAATAGCTAATGAATATAAAGAAAATGCTTGTCAAGAATCACATTCTGCGTCGCAGAAAATGGTAGAAGTATCAGTATCTGAACCTATTGTAGAAGAGCAAGACAAAACAGCCGAAACGCTACAAAAGCTAAAGAAATTATATGAAAGCGGCTTAATTACGCAACAAGAATTTGAGAATAAGAAAAACGAGATAATTAATAGTTTGTAAAGTCCTCTATTTCTTTGGTAATAATACTAATATTCCTTTTGAAATATTTAATGGTTTTCCATTAGCTAGTTGAATGGCGCCTTTATAGAGATTATATGCATGGAAGAAAAATAGTCCTATGAGAAATAAAAAATTTCCAAAAGGAAAAAAGAACGTCATTCCAGCAAAAATCAATAACCCAATACTAATCATAACCTGAAAATTGAAGCAAGCCGCTATAGTGGGATAATAATCTTCATTCTCCTTGTATCGCCACAAAAAGAAAAGGGACGGCAATATGAAAAATAACATAGATGCACACAACATTACAATAAGTGTAAGAGGTGCGGTAGGAGTTTTTTGATAATTTTGGAAAAATGCTTGTTCTATAGGACTGGAAGTAGATCGATTATCTATTATGGGGGATTCCAGGTTCGACATCAATTTTTTTTTTAATCCTACGGCTGTCAAATCCATTCCGCCAAATGTACCGCTGCTCATCATGAGAAATACGGGATTGTCTATATGAAGGGATTCAAAGTAATTTTCCAATTCTTCTTTTTGGGTGAAATACTCTATATGAGTATTGCCAAAAGCTGATATGATTTCTTCTTTTGAAAAAATTTGATTTCCTTTTTTTTCTACAACGGCTTTGTCTATAAATACCACCGCGTGTTTTGTATCTCCAAAAGCACCATGGTATTGAGGAAGAAAGGAAGCCGTGAGCGTACTGTATGTATGCATTTCATAGCAGGCTATCAAAGTTTTTGAAGGATATTTTTCCGAAACGGCCTTTACGGTTGCAGTCAATTTACTAGGCGAATGTGCAAAATCTTTGAATACAATTCGGTTTGGCTCGTCCACTAATTTTTCAAGTCTGCGTCCTGCCCCAGTGAATGATTGCATGGCATTATAAAAATCAGATTCTTTCATGCCTAAGGAAATACAGATATTTTTGGCTGCTTCCAAATTCTCCATATTGTGTTTCCCAAAGAAATCAAAAGAATACGTAACATCGTCTTTTTTTAGGATAAACTTATCTTCATTGGCTGTATATTCACTACTTTGATATGGAATTAGGGAAATATCGGAGCGAAGTCCTTGAATGGTTTCAGCTATTTTGGGCGTATTGTAGTAGAATAGTGTAGCGCCCGATTCTAGGCTTTTTACAAGTTTTTGAAATTGTTCAAAATATATAGCTTCTGTCTTAAAAACATTGACATGATCCCATTCTATGCCGCTCAAACAAGCTACATTTCCTTTATAATAAATAAATTTGGGTTCTTTGGTAAGGCTACTGGCTAGATATTCGTCCCCTTCGAGAATAATAATAGGAGCATCGGAAATCTTTACACTATGTTCGAATCCTTTGACACTGCTGCCTACTAGGTAGTCAAAATCCATATTTTGATGACGAAGCGCATGCATTATCATAGATGTAATCGTAGTTTTTCCATGACTTCCAGCTACTACTACTCTCGTTTTTTCTTTGGATTGTTCATAAATATATTCCGGGAAGGAGTATACTTTAATGCCCAATTCCATGGCTTTTGTCAATTCGATATTATCAAATTTTGCATGCATTCCCAAGACAACTACTTCAATATCGGAAGTAATATTTTCGGCAAAAAAGCCAATTTTTGCAGGCAAAATGGCTTCTTTTTCCAAATTGGATTTTGCAGGGTCGTTGATCACATCATCCGATCCAGAAACATGATGTCCTTTTTTTGAAAGCGTAATGGCTAATTGATGCATAATAGCACCGCCGATGGCTATAAAATGTATTCGCATGCGATGGATATTTCTAATTTACAAAAATAGTTAATATAAAATTGAAAAATATGATAATATTGTATTTTTTGAATTATTCAAAAAAATCCATAGATTTATATTATATTTGCGCTAAAATATACAGATTTTTTGGAAGATATCATTCAGCTTTTACCCGATCATATTTCAAATAAAATTGCCGCAGGAGAGGTTATTCAAAGGCCAGCTAGTGCGGTCAAAGAATTGATAGAAAATAGCTTAGACGCTGGTGCCAAAAGCATCAAATTATTGGTAAAAGATAGTGGCAAAACCCTCTTACAAGTTATTGACGATGGCAAAGGCATGAGCCCTACCGACGCCAGACTTTGTTTTGAAAAACACGCTACTTCCAAAATTAAAAATGTAGAAGATATTTTTAAAATTCATAGCAAGGGATTTAGAGGCGAAGCGTTGGCATCAATAGCTGCGGTAGCGCAAGTAGAACTAAAAACAAGACGTCCCGGCGATGAGGTAGGTACCAAAATAGTGATAGAAGGAAGCCGAGTAATTTCTCAAGAGCCTATTTCTATGCCAGTTGGGACTCATT
>JBIPMU010000072.1:0-6435 GCA_044377205.1 Chitinophagales bacterium
TAGATGCTTCGCGCGCTGCTAATGAAATTTGTATCAAAAATTTTGAGTTAAATTTTGGAATATCTCATGAAGCAATCACAGCTGATGCCGTTGAATACTTGAAAAGTATGTCGCACAATTTTGATGTAATTGTCCTGGATCCACCCGCATTTGCTAAGCATTTATCCGCAAAACATAAAGCAATTCAAGGCTATAAAAAAATTAATGTACAAGCTATCAAACATATCAAACCCAATGGTATCTTACTTACTTTTTCTTGCTCTCAAGTCATAGATGCACAAACATTTAAAGATACCATTACTGCAGCAGGTATAGAAGCAGGCCGAAATGTTCGTATAATTGAGCATTTGTCTCAGCCTGAAGATCACCCTATTAATTTATTTCATCCAGAAAGTAATTATTTAAAGGGGTTGGTACTATTTGTTGAATAATTTGGATTTGAAAAAATCAAGCGAAAGTAAAAGTACGTAATAAGGATAAATGTATATACTTAAGCCAAACCAAATATAGTTTTTTTTGGTTTTAAAAAAAGATTCTTGGCTTACAAGGAACGTATAATCCACTATAAATTTCCATATAACAAAAAGGAACAATAACGGTTGAAAAAATCCAAGTACTCCAAAAATTGCTGTTATTACATTAGCGCAGAGCGCAATAAACATTTGAATGCCCACCCATTTGTTTTCATAATCAAATGATTTGGAAAGCCAACGTTTTCGTTGAAAAAATAACGATTTAAAATCCTTTGGCGCTTCCGAAAAAACAGCTGTTCCCAAAGATTTAATGAAGTAGGTTTTATCAGGAAATTTATCTTGTATTCTATGCAGCAAGAGCATATCATCACCACCATTTATATGATATAATCCGTCATATCCCTTTACCGATTCAAAAGCCTCTTTTTGAAAAAGCATATTAGCGCCATTGCACATTGTAGGAAATTTTTGAACTATGCCTGCACATGATATTGTGGTATAATTATCTTGTTCCAGAGATAAAAAATAATTGAGAAATGATGCCTTAGGTATATATCGATGAATTCCTGCCGAAAACATTGGGTTTTGTTTTTGAGCATAATACATCATGCCTTCAAGCCAATTTTTGTTTGGTATTATATCGTTATCTGTACATAAAATATATGAAAATTTTGCATGTACTACACCTAGAGCAATAGCTTCTTTTTTATTATTTTTCGATGGATTTAGTATGATATTTGACTCATTTAATGATAATTTTATCAATGGAAACGAATATTTTTTGTCAAATTGTAATTCATTTATAGAAAAATCATCTATCAAAATCACTTCAAAATTCAGATACTTTTTTGATTCAAAATAATCTAAAAGTGAGATAAAAGAAGGGGTTGTATTTCTATATGGAATTAAAATAGATAATGGTTCAAACTCATCAAAAGTTAGTTCATAGTTATTGTCAAATGCCTGTGTCCAACCCTTTCTATACCATAAGATTAATAGGGTGTAGAAAAATAAAATCAAAAAAATTATATAAATTCCCATTATGGCTACAAAATAACTATAAAAATCCTTTTTCAAGCAAAAAAACAAATTTATGTACTTTTGCAATCAATATTAAATAAAAACATGAAATCAAAAAAAAATTACGCATTCTATTTTACATTATTTACGGTTTTATTAATCATTGATCAATGGAGTAAAATATATATCAAAACGCATTTTTTTCTAGGGGAGGAAGTTATGGTTATTCCTCATTGGTTTCGCATAGCTTTCACAGAAAATCCAGGAGCTGCTTTTGGGATGGAACTTGGAGGAAGTTTTGGGAAATATGTACTCTCTATTTTTAGAGTTATTTTTTCGATTGGCATAGCTTATTACCTTATACATCAAATAAAAAACAATGTGCATAAAGGGTTTTTGATTGGACTTACATTTATTTTAGCAGGTGCAATAGGAAATGTAATAGATGGAGTATTCTATGGTATGATTTTTTCGGAAAGTAGCTATTATCATACAACGGTAGCTAAATTTGTCTCTTTTGGAACAGGATATGCGGGAGTTTTTCAGGGCAAAGTTGTAGATATGTTGTATTTCCCAATGATAAATGGAACTTTTCCAGAATGGATGCCATCCCTTGGAGGTCAGTCTTTCACATTCTTTAGTCCCATTTTTAATATTGCAGACAGCTGTATTACTATAGGATTAGGTATACTTATTTATTTTTTAAATAAGGTAGAATTGTAATATTTTTTTGATTTAAAATTATGTAAAATCCACTATTGATTTTATGTATCAAAGAAATATATAATATAATTATATTTAATTATCATCTCTTTAAATCCATTTAATTATTTTTGCAAACAAAATAAGAATTAAAACATGAATTACGATATTATAGTTTTGGGTAGTGGCCCTGGGGGATATGTTGCAGCTATTAGAGCGAGTCAATTGGGATTCAAGGTAGCCATAGTAGAAAAGGAAAGTTTGGGAGGTGTATGTCTCAATTGGGGATGTATTCCAACAAAGGCTTTATTGAAAAGTGCACAAGTTTTTGAATATATCAATCATGCATCTGAATACGGTATTAACGTTGGTGCTCCTAAAGCCGATTTTCCTAATGTGGTAAAGAGAAGTCGTGAGGTAGCTAGTGGGATGAGTAAAGGAGTTCAATTTTTAATGAAGAAAAACAAAATTGATGTAATCAATGGTTTTGGGAAATTAAAAAGAGGTAAAGTGGTAGAAGTAACGGCTGAAGACGGTTCTAAAAAAGATTATTTGGCTAAAAACATCATTATAGCAACAGGTGCTAGAACCAGAGCTTTGCCAAATTTGCAACAAGATGGCAAAAATATTATTGGATATAGAGATGCTATGGTATTAGAAAAAGCTCCAAAATCTATGATAGTGGTAGGAACAGGTGCTATTGGAGTAGAATTTGCATATTTTTATCAAACCATGGGAACACAAGTGACTTTGGTAGAATTTGCACCTAATATCGTTCCAAGAGAGGATGAAGATGTGAGCAAAGAATTAGCAAAAATTTTCAAGAAAAAAGGCTTGGAAATTATGACCAATAGTAGTGTAGAAAAAGTAAATGTGGGTAAGAATGGCTGTGAAGTTTTAATAAAAACGACTGAAGGTGAGATTAAAAAAGAATGTGATGTTGTACTTTCAGCAGTAGGAATTCAAAGCAATATTGAAGGAATCGGCTTAGAAGAGTTGGGAATAAAATTGGATAAAGGAAAAATAGTGGTAGACGAATACTACAAAACTAATGTAGATGGAATCTATGCGATAGGCGACGTAATTGATACGCCAGCATTGGCTCACGTGGCTTCAGCTGAAGGTATTTTGTGTGTAGAAAAAATAGCCAATATGCATGTGGAACCCATAGATTACACTAATATCCCAGGCTGTACGTATTGTACTCCTGAAATAGCTTCAGTAGGAATGACCGAAAAAGAAGCCAAAGCAAAAGGATATGAATTGAAAGTTGGGAAATTTCCATTCTCTGCGAGTGGAAAAGCAAGTGCTGCAGGTGCAAAAGATGGTTTTGTGAAAATAATCTTTGATGCTAAATACGGGGAATTATTGGGAGCTCATATGATAGGTATGAATGTAACCGAGATGATAGCAGAAATAGTAATGGCTAAAAAATTGGAAACCACAGGCCATGAAATCTTAAAAGCTGTGCATCCTCATCCAACCATGAGTGAGGCTGTAATGGAAGCTACTGCAGCTGCATATGGAGAAGTAATACATCTATAATTTTTATTTACCTTTAATATCTAATATGCAAACCAAACAGTTCTATTCTATTTCGGAAATATTCAACAAATCGATGGATTTTTTCAAAGCAAATTATGAATATTTGGTGCCATATACTATTTTTTATTTGTTTTTGTCTGTAATTGTTTCGTATACACCCATAAAATCCATAAGTATTGTAGTACAGATTTTAATGGTCCCACTAGGATTTGCAGTCCCTTATTTTATAGATAGTGTAAGTCGTGGAGAAAATAAATCTTTTATTACTTTTTTTCATGTGTATAAGGCTCTGCTTCCATATTTAGGCGCTAAATTATTTGGGATGTTTGTGGCTATTATCTGTTTGATGCCTTTATTTTTTTCATTGTATAATCTCTTAAATGAATTTCAGTTTGATGTGAATTTATTGATTACAGAAATTCAAAATGGTAGAGTTGAATTGCCAAGTAGTAGCAAAATCAAAATAGCGGTTTCCTTATTTTTAATGGTTAGCACGTTGCCTTTTTATATATTTTTGGAGTATTTTATGATTTTGTCTAAAGATTCATTTGAAATAGCTTTAAAAAAATCATATCATATAGGTGTTCGATATTATGCCCAAATCTTAGGGTTATTTGTTTCGGCATTTGTATTGATGTTTTTAGGTTTTGCTACTTGTGTTTTTGGACTTATTGTAGCCATTCCATTGATATATTCGATGTTTTATTTTAGCTACGATCAATTCAAAAATGATTTTTCTTTTCACAAAGAATTATAGCGTTTATTTTTACCTAGTTTAAATATATAAAAAAAGAGAAGCCTAAGCTTCTCTTTTTCTTGTTGTTCTTTGTTCTATTCTTTTCTCAAAATCTTTGCCTTGGAAAATTCTATTGACATAGATTCCAGGTGTGTGGATCTGATCTGGATCTAATTCCCCTACAGGCACTAATTCTTCCACTTCTGCTATGGTTATTTTCCCACCCATTGCCATGGGAGGATTAAAATTTCGAGCCGTACTTCTGTAGATAAGATTTCCCATAGTATCGCCTTTCCAAGCTTTTACAATCGAAAATTCTGCATCGAAAGCATATTCAAGTAAATATTCTTTTCCGTCAAAAACTCTTACTTCTTTTCCTTCTGCGACTTCCGTACCTACACCTGCTGGTGTATAAATAGCAGGCATACCATATCCTGCTGCCATGCATCGAGTAGCCAATGTGCCCTGTGGAACTAACTCTACTTCTAATTCTCCAGAGAGCATTTGACGTTCAAATTCTGCATTTTCGCCTACATAACTGCTAATCATTTTCTTGATTTGCTTTGTTTGTAATAATAGTCCTAATCCAAAATCATCCACACCAGCATTATTGGAAATACAAGTTAAGTTTTTTGCGCCTAACTTCACTAGCGCTGTAATACTGTTTTCAGGAATACCACATAGGCCAAATCCACCTATCATTAGTGTCATCCCATCTTTGATATCTGCAATTGCCTCATCGGCATTTTTATATACTTTATTAAAGCCCATCTCGTATTTTATTATCTGCAAATTTAGCTATAAATTAAAATTTATGGCCGAAAAAAAAATAACAATATAAGCTAGTATATAAATATTTGAATTGAAAATTAAAAAGGATTTGACCATTTGGGGTCGGTATATACCTTATTCCCCGCCAAAGTTTTGAAAAATGCGATAACTGAATTAACTTCTGCACCATTTAAATTCAGCTTTTGCCCCACCCCGCCAGGTGTCAATCGTGGGTCGAGGTTGGTATTGCCAGCTGCTATATTTATAGTGCCATAATGTCCAATGGCATTTTGTATCGTTGCTAAATTTCCTGTATGCATCAAAGGCCCATTTGAACTCCCATCAGCTTTTATGACATCTCGTAAGCTAGGTGCTCGAGTATTGGTGACATCTATACCGCCTCCTGGATTAATTCTGCCAATGATTCCATTGTTTTTTGAATTTGGGTCAATGTCAAATTCAGGAGCTTTATGGCACCCCGCACAACCAAGCCCACCTCCAGTTCTATTGCCTGAAGCATCAAATGTAGGTGCTTGTAGAAATAATCTTTTTCCTGTGTTTTCTTGAGCCGTAAAATTAGGAAAATCTACAGCATCATTAGCTACCATAGCTCTTCCTGCATCATATTTACTATCAAAAGATTGTATACTTTTAATAAATTGTGAAAGTGCCAATTGTATTTTGATTTCGTTGATTTCTTCACTTCCATACACAAATTTAAACAACTCTTTATAATATCCAATGCTACTCAATTTTTTAATTAATTCATCGATAGTTTCATCGCCATTGGTACCACTATAGCCCATTTCATTATGGTCTTTGATAGGCATAGTCGTTTGCATTTCTATACTAGACGCACGCTCGTCCCAGAAAAATTTAGATTCTCCAGCAAACCGAGTATTAATGAGTCTCATGGAATGTCTTCCTGTAGTTCCGTTCACGCCTATACTCGCAATAGCGCTATCGCTAAAAGCCAAAGCCTGTTTGTGACAAGAGGCACAAGCGACCGTATTTTTAGAAGACAATTGTACATCATAGAATAAAACCCTACCAAGTGTAGCACCTTTATCTGTAATGGTATTTTGTCCAATATTATCTCTCGTTATATAACTAGGTATTATTTGAGTAGCGTAGTTGTATAAATTGTTTAAATCTAATTTATCGCCAAATTTTGCTTTTACATTGGGA
>JBIPMU010000073.1:0-6431 GCA_044377205.1 Chitinophagales bacterium
AAAGAGTCTATGGTATGAGTAGCCACATCAAAATTTTGAGAAAAATTTTTGTTTTCGGCATCATATTCTTTTAGAAAAATAGCTTGTTGCTTGTATGGTGCTATAATTCCTATGGAAATATCGTGATAATTGTACGTGAGTTCACTCAACATTTTATCTAAATGAGAAAAAAGCAATTGCGCTTCATCGGGGTTTAAAATGCTTCTCGTTTTTTCGTTTTGAACTTCGTCAAATCCGCATCCAGCCGTATCGATAAACAAAACGGGAGGGACATTTTCTTGAGTTTGATAATAATGCATTTTTACATTGCTGCCTGCTTTGAGTTTGCCATGATAGAATTGATTATTGCTAAATTCCATTATTTGTTCATTCATCCTATATTGAGTATCTAGGAGATGAATATTGATGTTTTTTTCAAAAGTAATGTCCAAGAGCGTTTTGGTAAGTCCCATTTTTTCAGCTTCGGGTGATTTGACTGTAGGAGGAAGCTGAAAAGGGTCGCCTGCAAGGATAATTTTTTTGGATTTGAGAATAGGAATCCATGTAGCGGGTTCTAGCGCTTGTGAGGCTTCGTCTATAAAACAGCTATCAAATATAAAATCTTTGAGATAATGATTGATAGAACCTACCAATGTGGTACAGATGACTTTGGCTTGATCCAAAAGTTTTGATACTAAATAATCTTCAATATTTCGGCTATGTGCCACACAATCTTTTGCTTCTTTTAGCAGCAGTTGTCTTTGTTCGCGTTCTTCTTTCCCAAAATTTCGTTTGTATTTATTGGCCATTCGCCGGTATTCATCGGCCTGTTTTCTCAGTTTTTTGATGTCTTGAAATTCCTTGGATTGTTCTATCTTATATTCAATAGTCTGATGAATTACCTCTTCGTTTATTCGGCTCAAATGCCCAATTCGCAAAACAGGAACTTGAATTTCGGCTAATTTTTCTACTAATAAATCTACGGCATTGTTGCTAGAGGCACATACCAATATTTTACCTTCTATCTTTGATTTTTGATAAATAGCTTCTACCAAAGTAGTTGTTTTGCCGGTTCCCGGAGGTCCATGAAGAACGGTAATAATGTTGTCCCCCAATATATTTTCAATCGCATGAATTTGAGAGGTGTTTAGGTTTTGATTTTTTGGGAAAAATGTTTTGGATTGAAAAGAAGCTTTCTTATCGTTGTAAAGTATGTCTCTTAAAAGAGCTGCGGGGGTGTCTTTTTCTATCAAAATTTGTTTGAGTGCTTTTTCCATTTCGCGAAGCGTTTTCTCATCAAAGGCGGCTATCATACCTAATTTTCCATTATGAAGCCATTCGGGGAAATCGTCTGCTTCCAAAATAATTTTGGCTGTATTTTTTGAAATATAATAGATGCTTCCTTTAAGGCTATTCTCTGTAATATCGCCATTTTGCTTTTGAAAAAAATGAATGATACTTCCCGATTTGAATTGATGGGATTGTAGTTTTTTCTCATCTATAGATACGGTTAAGTAGGGATATTCTCCTAGTGTAAATCCCGACTCTTCTATAGCCAGTGGATACCATGAAAAGCCATTTTCTACTCTTTCCGCAAAATTCATAGACAGCAATAAGGCCTGATAAGCCTGATTTTCTTGAATATATTCTTGCTTTAGTGCTCCTTGAAGTTTCTCTAGCCTATTCATTTTGATTTTTTAAAATCCCAAAGATAAAGCCTTCTGATTTTTCAGTGTTTTAAAAAATAAATTTGAAATTTAAAAGGATTAATTAACTAAAAAAAAATTACTTTTGCTCCATATTTTTTTAAAAGTATCACGGGACAGATGGTAAAAGACGTCAGAACTTTACAAATTTTACTTTTAGTATTTTTGATAGTATACGGAAGAGAAATGCTGGGCTGGGATATTGCATATGAAAATGTAGGGGTTGTTTTAGGAATATCTGTTCTTGTTCAAGGGCTTTTTTGTCTAGGGTTTCATGTATCTATTCAATCAATGAAAAGTGCTATTATCTCTGCCTTATCTATAGCTATAATGCTCCGAACAGATTATACATTTGTATTTGGGTTGGCAGCCTTGTTTTCTATTAGCTTCAAATATATATTAAATAAAAATTATAAACATTGGGTTAATCCTTCACTATTTGGCTTGTGTTTTTTATTATTATTTGTAGGACAATTACAATTAGCCGATTTAAGATGGGACTGGTTCTTGGCTATTGTTTTTGTATCTTCATCATTATGTTTCTTATATAGTACATCTTTATTTAGAGGGGATGTATTGTTTTTTTTGATATTGTATATAGGAACTCAATGGATATTTCAGATTTCGCATTTTTCATTAGATTCTATTCTCAATAGCTCGTTATTGTTTTTTGTGCTTTTTTTCTATACGGATCCAGCAACATCGCCGCGATTGCCAAAGAATCGAATGTTGCGTGCATTAATTCTAATTTTATTTGCCACAGGATTACAATTTATTTTTCATATATCTTATGCTTATATATGGGCTTTGTTTTTAATAGGATTACTTACACCCATTTTTCAATGGATTTATAAGGAACATCCTTTTTATTGGAATGAAACAAACAGGCGCATCTTGAACAAAAACTAATGGAAAAGTTGAAACAGTATTTAAAGCATATTTTATCGCATTTTTCTTTAATATTTTGGGGAGGGTTTGGTTTATGGACAATTAGCTTTTTTTTACCTTATATTATATTAGGTGAAGATTCGTATATTCGAATCCATGATACGTTGGAGGGAGAGCTGGTTTGGCTTCATATTATGAAAGAAAATGGGCTTATGCATAGTATCCTTAATGAGGTGAAAATAAAGCAACTCATGAATGGATTGCCCAGGAATGTGATGCCTTCGGGCTTTACTTTTATTGCAAATATATGTAATTTGTTTGGTATTTTTTATGGATATATTATTGGTCAATATATTCTCAAAACTATAGGTTATTTTTCATTTTATTTATTTGTAAAAAAATACATGACATTACCTAGGCTCAATGAAAAAATCCTAGTTGCAACATGTTTATTACTTACTTCTATTCAGTTCTTTACACCTTTTGGTCTTTCTGTAATGGGAATGCCTTTGTTAGCCTTTGGTTTTGCAAGGCTTTATTATAATAAGAAGAGTTTTACTACGCTATTGATATTTTTTATATTTCCATTTTTCTCATCATTTGTATGGTCGGGAATAGAAATGATTATTATGTTCAATATCTATTTGGTTTATTTGGTAATTGTGAAGCACGATCATATAATGAAATGGATATATGCTTGGATGGCTTTTTGTATAGGTACTGTTTTAGCCAATTTTCAGTTTATCTATGGAATGCTTTTTCTCAAAGGGTTTCGCTCGCATCGAGTGGCGTACAATTTATATACCGAAATGCCAAATTTTGGTCGTACCCTTTCGGAGTTTTTTGGATTTTTTTTTAGTACACATTATCATATTTCTATATTTATTTCATTATTGATTTTTGTGTTGTTTTTGATTAGCTACTTTGGTATTGAAAAAAACAAATGGTCCAAAAGCATTATGAAAGCCATTTTTATAATTGTATTGTGGCAAGCGTTTTATCCCTTTATAGAGTTTTTAATTTCAGATATTACATTTATCAAATCATTTCGATTCAATCGTTTTGCATTTTTGCTTCCATTTTTATGGTTTTTGATACTATTGATTTCGATGAACTCTATCGCTAAGTATAGAATTTTGCTTCGTAAAACTATTCCGCTCATAGTTTTTTCTCAATTCTTGATTTTATTCTTTTCTAATGATGAAACAGCACATAATTATAAGAAATTGATAGGGATAGATAATTTTCCTTCTTTCAAAGAATATTTAGCATTGAATTCTTTTGATCAAATAAAAAAAATAGCACCTCCTTCTCATGAAAATAAGGTTATTTCAATTGGCATGAGCCCTACAATAGCACAATATCATGGCTATAGTACTTTGGATGGATTATTCTCGGTTTATGATTTGGATTATAAATTGGAGTTTAGGAAAATTTTTGAAAAAGAGCTCCAAAAAAGTAATTGGAAAAAGAAAGAGTATTTTGATAATTGGGGCAATAGATGCTATATATTTCCCGCAGAATTACAAATGGAAACGGTAGCGAATAATATGTGTGCCAAAGATAAAGAGAAACTAAGATATCTGGAATTGAATGTAGCACAATTCAAAAAAATGGGTGGAAAATATATCTTTTCGGCTGCGGAAATATTAAATTCAAAATCGATGCAATTGCAATTGATAAAACGAGTAGCGCCAGCAAATGCTTATTGGGTCATTTATGTATATAAATATGAATAAAGAAAAGTGGTTTTTTGTAGCTATAATTGTTACTTGTATAGTATCAGTAGCTCTAGCATTCTATATATTTGTAGTGCTCTCAAAAAGCGATGTAGCATTGAGTTCGTTTTTTTGATTATTCTTCATCAATTATATACTCAGGCCGCCCTTTGATTTCTTCAAACATACTTCCAATATAATTCCCTATCAATCCAATACTGATAAGCTGAATTCCACCAAAGAAAACGACAAGACCTACCAATGAAGTCCATCCTGAAACTACCGATTCGGGGTGAAATAATTTCAAAATCAAATAAACAAGGAAATACATAAATGCAAAAAACACACAAGTTAATCCTACGTTTGTAGCAATATTGAGCGGTTTTTTTGAAAAATAAAGCAATCCTCTTATTGCAAAAGATACCATCTTCATAAAAGGGTAATGAGTCTCCCCAGCAAGTCTTGCATCTCTATCATAATAGTATGGAACTTGCTTGAATCCTAACCAGCTGATAAGTCCTCGAATATATTTTTGTCTTTCTTTTAGCTTTTTATATTGATTGATTATTTTTTTGTCAATAAGTCTAAAATCTCCAGTATCTACAGGAATATTAGTTTCCGAAAAATAATTAAGCATTCTATAGAAATACTTAGCTGTAATCTTTTTAAACCATGTTTCGCCTTGTCTCGTTTTCCTTACACCATAGACAACATTTGCATTTTCCTCTATAGCCAATTGAACCATCTCTGGAATACATTTTGGAGGGTCTTGAAGATCGGCATCTATAATAATAGCATAATCACCTGTACAATTGTTTATGCCTGCGCTTACCGCAGGTTGGTGTCCAAAATTTCTCGAAAAATTCAATACTTTTACATGACTATCCTCATTGGCTATGCCAATTAAAATAGAAAAGGTCTTATCTCTACTGCCGTCATTTATAAATATTAATTCGTAATTGCTAAAACTAGCTTGCATTACTGCGGTGAGTTGCTTATATGTCTCTACAATTACTTCTTCTTCATTGTAGCAAGGTGTAATAATGGAAATTTTCTTCGACGTCATATTTTGAATAATTAATTTAATTTTTTGAACGATTCAAATGGTTCAATAAGTAAGTGCTTTCTGAAATATAAAAGAAATAAAGGAACTAGTGTCAATACCTGAATAGATGCAAGAACTTCCCATAGATTACCAATTGGAATGGTAGAATTTCCCAATTGTCCATTTATACTTTGTGAGATTACAACTATTGCATAAATCATCCAGGATTTGGTATCGGTAAAAATAAGTAATAGAAGAATAGGCATGAAGTACCACGGATTGAAAATAGGAGAATAAATAGTGATAATAATGATCCATAATCTGGCGAAAATATGAAAAACTTCTTTTGTGTTTTTGATTTTTAACAAGGGTAACGCTGACCAAATCGCCAATAAAAGTCCTAATGTTTTCAAAATAGGTGCAATCAATTTTTGATACGCCAATATTTTTTGAACGGAAAGAAAATCTTTTGTGTGAGCATCTATAAGAAGTTGCGGAATATTAAATCCATTGCTAAGTAGTTCTCCTCCAAATTTATAAACCAAAATGGATAATTCGGTAAAGCTTCTACATGGCGTTTTGTTTTTATGATAATCCATAGGTGTGGTAATGGTTTCCCATCCTTGCCATATAGGGATATATGAAATTCCAACTATTATCCCGATTATTACTAATCCTAAAATTGAATAGGAAAGAAATCCTTTTATGTTTTTTGCTGCATTAATATATTTCACATATAATAATGCAATTAAAAGAGGAATTAATATAACGCCATACATGATTTTGCAAGAAACGGCCAATGCAATAAAAATTACTGCCATGAAAAAATTATTTTTCAAGAAAAAGTATATAAATAATGCTATAAATAATGTGATAACAAGGTCCACATGGGTTTGTCCTATACCCTCTATCAAAAAAAGAGGTGCTAAAACTACCAAAGCATATAGATTATATTTGGTTTTTGTGCTCTGTTCTTTTAGTATCAAATAAATAGTTTGAGTAAGTAGTATTGCCGAAATTAGCATTAAGATTTTAAAGACCCAATAACTGGCCATTACGGATTTGCCTATAAAAACAGACGTATAAAACAAAAAT
>JBIPMU010000075.1:0-6403 GCA_044377205.1 Chitinophagales bacterium
CAAAGATGTGAGATTGGGAGGAACCTTAACGAGTCCAACGAGTGTAATCACAACAGCTACCAATACATTGACTTTGGCAGGATTGCAGTCAGGAGCATCTACGGATAGCATTATGACTGATTCGGCAGGTGTTGTTAGACATCGTTCTATTACAACATTTAAAAAAGAAAAAGTAGTTGTTTTTGCTTCAAGCTATACTGTTTTAGCAGATGATGAAATTTTAATCTACAGAGGAACAGGTCCTACAGGTACTCATACACTTATATTGCCTTCGGCAATCAATAATAAAGATAGAGTATTACAAATTGTAAATATGGGTAAAGGTGACAATATAGATTTGAACTTATCTACAAGTGTATTGACTATAGGCGGAGTAACAGATATTACAGAAACTATAATTAGAAATACAGTTGCAAGTACAGGACATGGATCAGGTGCTAGCTATGGAAATTCTATGAAAATAGTATCTGACGGAACACAATGGATAAAAATAGGATTATAAAAGTACATAAGTTTAATTAATAGTTAAATAAGCGAGGTGATTTTCATCTCGCTTATTTTTTTGCATAGCCTTGGATCTTTTTTTATATTTTTGCAAAAATCATATAAGCATATCTTGGAAAAGCCAAAACATATCTTTGTAATTGTAGCTGACAGTCTCAGAAAAGATGCAGTATATAATAATGGAATAGATATGCCTTATATTGAACAAAATAGTATTCAATTTACACAAGCTCGATCAAGTGCTTGCTGGACATTGCCAGCTACATCATGTTTATTTACAGGTCTTAATGTTCACGAACATGGAACAGATACACATACAAGACGATTAAACAGTGACATCCCTACACTTTCCGAACATATGAAATCAAAGGGGTATAAAACTATCCAGGTTACAGCAAATCCTGTTACTACTGAGATCTTTGGATTGGATAGAGGATTTGATGAAGTATATAAAACATGGAAATTAGTAACGCCTAAATTGAAGAAAACTATGTATTTTCTGCTTTCTATGAGTAAGCATAGAGTACGAAATATGATTTTTTCAAAGGATGTTATTTCACAAAAATTATTAGAAGATATAGAAGTAGCGAATTGTTGGGGACAAAACACGCATTTAGATGCTTTTGCACATGTAGAAAAGTTAATAGAAGAACATGATGAAAAAGGGCAGCCTTGCTTCTTTTTTATCAATTTGATGGAAACACATTTTCCATACCATATTGCTGATACATTTAAATTATCGGGAAAAAGCTTATGGGAAAAGATAAATGAAGTAACTACTTTGTTTAAAATTGCTAATCAGAATTTTTTATTGCATGACGAACCTGTTATTGATCCCAAATATGCTGAGCTTATATATCAGCGCCAACAAACAAGTTATCAGATAATCAAAGATGATTTGAATTATTTTGTGGAACGAATACACAAAGGTAAAAATAATTTAATTGTATTCTGCTCCGATCATGGAGATAATTTTGGTGAAATGAATTGGTATTATCATTTTTCTAATGTAAATGATGGCGGAAATAGAGTGCCACTTTTTTGGATTAATCCCAATGGAGATGGAGCTCAGAAAATTGACACTCCAGTGAGCTCACGATTTATTTTTCATAGTTTGATGGAAGCAATAGGAGTAGAACAAAAAACAACCTTGCTCAAAAATGAAGCATTGAATTTCCCTACTATACAAAGTTTTTGGTACAAACATCAGCGAGGTACTAGAGAAAAATATAAGTACAATCAATTTTTATTTGTAGAAGGAAAAAAACGTTTTGTAAAACGAAATGCTTCATGGATGTATGCTCCTCTTACAGAGGATAATTATCATGAAGAGCCCGTTTTTGAACTATTGAATAATACCAATCCTATTGTTGAATTTGTTGAAGATAAGGAGAAAAAAGAGCATCTTTTGAATAAAGAAAAAGAATTTGATGCATTTTCGTCAGCTATGAAAATGACTTAAAAATTTGCTAAAATGCAAGACGCTATCGAAGTTTTTGAACAAAAATTTAAAGCTAGAAATCTAGTAGCGCTCAGCAAGGCATTTACCCTCAATGAAAGTACTTTGGATGCAGATAATTCTCTTGTAGATGACTTGATAGCAAGAAATAAAACGATGCTTTCAAATGGTATGGTAATAAGTATTAGTGGTATACCAGGTGTAGGTAAAAGTACCTTTATAGAATGTCTGGGAACATATTTACATGAGTTAGGACATAAAGTTGCTGTATTTTCGATAGATCCAAGTAGTGAACATTCAAAAGGAAGTATATTGGGAGATAAAACTCGAATGGAGAATTTATCTAGATTAAAGAATGTTTTTATACGACCTAGCCCAAGCAGCAATCAATTGGGTGGAATAGGACTCAATACCCATAGAAATGTGGCTTTGGCAAAAATAGCAGGATTTGATATCATTATTATTGAGACGGTAGGAGTAGGGCAGTCTGAAACTATGGTTCGTCATCTCAGCGATTTGTTTGTATTGCTCATGATGCCTGCTTCTGGAGATGAATTGCAGGGTGTAAAGAAAGGAATTATGGAAGTTGCGGATTTTTTTATAATTCATAAGGCGGATGGCGTTCTAAAAGATAAGGCACTTTTTGCACAAAAGGAGATAGAAGCAGCACTTCATTATTCTCGGAGTGAAATGAATGATATAGTTTCTGTTTTCTCTTCTTATGATAAAAAGGGTATTGATAAAATATGGGATAAAATAAAAAGTTTGTTCGATGCAAAATGGGAAAAAGGTTTATTGGAAAATAAAAGACAAGAGCAATACCTTTTTTGGTTTGATTATGAATTAAAACAACGTCTTTATAGCCAATTTTTGAATCAAGAAAAGGATTCGATAAAAATGCTGGAAAAAACAGTAAAAGAAGTTTTTTTTCTAAAAAGAACGGATATAGATAAGATTATTAATAAAAAGTAAAAATATGAATCCATTTGATTTAACTGAAAAAGTTGCTATAGTTACAGGTGCTTCGGGTTTGATTGGACAAAATCATTGTATGGCATTGGCAGAAGCAGGAGCGAATGTAGTGATTTGTGATATGAATGAATCCAAATGCAATGAGCTAAAAGCCAAATTACCCAATCCAGAAAAACATTTGGTAAAAGTATTTGACGTAACGAAAAAAGCTGAGATAGAAAAAGCAAAAGTTGAGATTTTATTGAAATATGACAAAATTGATATTTTGATAAATAACGCGGCTATGAATGATATGTTTGAGAATCCTACGTTGGCAGGACAGCAAAGTATGTTCGAACATTATCCTTTGGAAATGCTTCAAAAATCGATGGATGTAAATATTACAGGCGTTTTCTTGTGTAGTCAAGTATTTGGACAAGCCATGAAGGCTCAAAAAAGGGGGAGTATTGTAAATGTAGCGTCTACTTATGGAATGGTAGGCCCAGATCAAAGTATTTATAAAGACAGAAATGGGAATCAAACTTTTTATAAATCAGCGGCATATCCTATTACCAAAGGTGCTGTAATAAATTTTACACGCTTTTTGGCTGCTTATTGGGGCAAGGACGGCGTTCGTGTCAATACATTGTCTCCAGGCGGAGTAGAAAATAGCCAAGATGATTATTTTGTAATGAACTATAGCGCCAAAACGCCTTTGAATCGTATGGCAAAACCTACGGATTATAAAGGAGCCATTGTATTTCTTGCCAGCGACGCTAGTGCATATATGACAGGAGCAAATTTAGTAGTAGATGGAGGCTGGACAGCTATTTAAAATATTAGATATGAAAGAAAAAGTAAAGAAAATAAAATGGCTATTCACCGATGTAGATGGTGTACTTACAGATTGTGGTGTATATTATTCGGAAAAAGGAGAGGAGCTAAAACGTTTTTCGCTTAGAGATGGTATGGGAGCTGAACGTTTGCGAAAATTTACGAATATTCAAATCGCCATAATGACGGGTGAAAATTCGGGTCCAGTATCTCGTAGAGCTGAAAAACTGAAAATAGAAAAAGTTTTTTTGGGCGTGAAAGATAAACTTTCGGTAATGAAGCAATTTCTTCATGAGAATAATCTTAGCTTTGATGAAGTAGCCTATATCGGCGATGATATGAATGATTTAGAAGTGATTCAGCATGCAGGTGTAACGGCCTGCCCAGCAGATGCGGTGAATCAAATAAAGGCAAATGTAGATTATATTGCCGAGAATAATGGAGGATATGGTGCTTTTAGAGATTTTTGTGAATATATTATCTTAGAGTTAATTAAAGATTAAAAAATCATATTTTTATATTTATTTCTTCATGTAATTTTTAAATAGCCTTAAATTTCCATAGTATAAAATAGTATATTTTCGCAGAATAATTTTATTATATGCAAAAATTAATATTATTTATTGCTTGTTTACTTACTTTTAACTTGTATTCACAAGAAGTTCAAAAACCTATTAAATTTTCAAGCTGGAATATTAAAATGCTTCCAAAAATTTGTCATTTCTTTTCAAACAAAGATAAAATGTGGCAAGAAAAAAGACTTAAAGTTATAATAGCTTTCTTGAAAAATTCAAATACTAGTATTATACAATTACAAGAAGTTTTTGATGTAGATGCTGTTAAAGAAATTCAAAAAGAATTAAAACATAAATTTCCATATATCATTTATCCTAAAAGCCAATTTTTAAAATTTTCAAATGGGCTAATGGTATTGTCAAAAATGCCAATAAAATTGGAAAAAACAATTTTTTTTAATAATCATAAGCTTCATGATGCTTTTGTGTCAAAAGGAGCAATATTATATTCTTTAGAGCATGATTTTCAAAAAATGTATATAGTAAATACACATTTACAGTCAGATTATAAAATTGCAACTTCGGAAATATTAAGAGGTCAGCAACTTGCTCAAATTATGGATGAAATAGTTGAACCTGTTCAAAAACATCGTTCCCCGGTTTTATTGGCAGGAGATTACAACTTTGATTTAAAATCAAAAGAGTATGTTTATTTTGTAGAGAATTTAAATTTGAAGGAAACTTGTTTTGAAAAGTCTGATAAAGTTTATACCTTCGATAATAAAAATTTTTGGAATCACGATGTGAAATCAGAAACATTGGATCATATATTTATTTTAGATAAAAATAATACAATCTCATTTTCAAATTTATCTTTAATTTCACCTAAGATGAATGACTTAGTGGATTATTCTGATCATTATGGACTGGAAATAAGTATTAATCTGATGAGTAAGTATTACGTTATGGAGAAATAAGAACTAAATATTTCAATAAATTGTTTAACTTTGTATAAAAATCAATAAGAATGCAAGAAATTACATTATCAAACGGGAAAAAAATAGGTGGAGATAATCCATGTTTCATTATAGCGGAAATTGGGTTGAATCACAATGGAGATATTAATATTGCCAAAGAACTCATTATTAAAGCTAAAGAAGCAGGATGTGATGCAGTTAAATTTCAAAAACGTACGCCTGAGGTTTGTACGCCAAAAGACCAATGGGATATAGAACGTGACACGCCATGGGGAAGAATGAAATATATCGATTACAGATATAAAGTAGAATTTGGCGATGCAGAGTATAAAGCCATAGACGATTTGTGTAGAGAAATAGGCATGGTATGGTTTGCTAGTTGCTGGGATGAGGAGTCAGTAGATTTTCTAGAAAAATTTCAACCAATGATGTACAAAGCAGCTTCGGCTTCTTTGACAGATATTGGGTTGTTGAAAAAGAAAAAAGATACTCGAAAGCCTTTGATTATCTCTACAGGGATGAGTACTATGGATGAAATTCATGCTGCGGTTAATGCAATTGGATTGGATAATTTATTGGTTGCTCACGCTACGTCTACCTATCCATGTAAGCCCGAAGAACTGAACTTAAATATGATATATACATTAGGAAATTTATTTCCTGGGAATATTATAGGGTATTCTGGACATGAGACAGGATTGAGTACCACATTGGCTACAATTCCGATGGGGGCTAAATTTATTGAAAGACATTTTACACTAGACAGGTCTATGTGGGGAAGCGATCAAGCCGCATCGGTAGAGCCTGGAGGCATGGCTAAATTGGTTAGAGATGTTAGAGATATTGAGGCTGCTCTTGGAGATGGTATCAAAAAAGTATATGAAAGTGAAATGGGGCCTAGAGCAAAATTACGAAGAGTGAAGTAATTAATATTAATCTTTGATAAAAATAAAAAAGACTTTTGGAATTTCCAAAAGTCTTTTTTTATAGCTTTAATTTTTTCTTATTTGCTAGATTGGATTGTAATCAGATCCTTCTATTTTTATTACTTTCAATCGAACAAAATCTTTTGTAGTTAGAATTCCTAAAATTTTTCCATCTAATACAACTGGCAAGGCTTGAAAATTGCTTTTTGCCAATATGTTTTTTGCTTCTTCTAATGT
>JBIPMU010000076.1:0-6350 GCA_044377205.1 Chitinophagales bacterium
AGGTGCATTGTTGCCAGAAGTAAATGCTCTTCCAACGTATTCAAAAACACTATTTGCATTGAACCCTAAAGCCCAATCTCCAGCCTCTGGCAAATAATTTTCGCCTTTGCTAGATTTAAGTTCTTGAGCAGATGCTCCGATTGTTGTAGCTACTAAAGCTAAGATTAATGTAATTTTTTTCATTTTGAATTAAATTTTAGTTCAAGGCAAAGTTAGAGATGTTTTTTTTATTTATATAGTTTTTTTTACAATAACTTAACTTTGCACAAATTTTCCACATTATGCCGCTTATCGCCTCTAAATACAAGGGTTTACGATTCCTAAAAAATGGACACCTTCAAACCATTCTGCCAAATCTATTCAGAAAAATTACTTTTTTGAGCCCAAAAAGAGAGGAAATTGATACCCCCGACAACGATTTTTTAGAATTAGACTGGTATCGTCAAGGCAGTAAAAAATTAATCATTTTATCGCATGGATTGGAAGGAAATTCAGAAAGAACATATATGCTTGGCATGGCAAAAGTATTTTATGAAGCAGGATACGATGCCTTGGCGTGGAATTTTAGAAGCTGTGGAAGCAAGGTAAACAAACAACTTCGTTTTTATCATAGTGGGGTTTCAGATGATTTAGACACAGTGATAGCGCATGTTTTGAAAACAAATGAACAATATGACTCCATTATATTAGTAGGGTTTTCTATGGGCGGAAATATCACATTGAAATATTTGGGAGAAAAAGCAAGCGACGTTTCTAAAAAAATCAAATGTGCCGCCGTCTTTTCCGTACCCGTGGATATTGCTAGTAGTAGCCATAAAATGGGTAAATTCGAAAACAAACTATATATGGCAAGGTTTATAAGGAAGCTAAAACAAAAAGTAGTAGCGAAAGCTCCTTACTTTCCAGAACAACTTTCATATGACAATTATCATTCTATAAAGCATTTCAAACATTTTGACGATAGGTATACAGCTCCTATACACGGGTTCCAAAACGCAGAAGACTATTGGGAAAAAGCGAGTAGCTTGCCCTTATTAAAATATATTGCAGTACCTACTTTGATTGTCAATGCAGCTAATGATAGTTTTCTGGGGGCAGAATGTTTTCCAATAGACATTGCCAAAAATTCAGATTTTGTGCATTTGGAAATTCCAGAAAGTGGTGGTCATGTAGGATTTTTTCAATTCAAAAACCCTTATTGGTCTGAAAAAAGAGCCTTGGAATTTTGTAGTGACTATATTTGTTAAACTATAAAAATTTTGTTTTATGAACCATTTTGCCGAAATAACATCTTCTTCCAATCTTACCGAAATCATCAATAAATCCTTCGACAAATCTATTTTAATATTTAAACACAGTACCGCATGTCCAATAAGTAGCATTGTTTATGATAGAATTGAGGCATCGTCTGAAGACCTTTTTGATAGATTTGATTGTTACTTGCTACTAGTTATAGAGAATAGAAGTGCATCCAATGCTATTGCGGAAGCAGTATCTATAAAACATGAAAGTCCTCAAGTTTTAGTTTTAAAAAATGGAGCATGTATGTTTAACGAAAGTCATTTGATGATATATCCTAATTCTTTGTTAAATCTATAATTGTTGAATGATAATTAGTTGCCCACAACTTAGTTCATAAATTCTTTCCAAAAGGTTATAATAGAAACCATATTTAAAGTTGTACCTTTGATGGTATAAACTAAATCCATATTTATGAGCTTTAAAAACATTCTGTGTCCAATAGATTTTTCAGACGACATGGACAAAATAATCAAGTTAGCAATAAATCAATGCCATGAGGATGGAACTATTTTATTTTTTAATCAAATAAATACTATTGGATATGAAAAAGATGATAATAATTTTGAAAAAGATACCGAGCTAATTAAAAGTAGACAGATTGATTTAGAGTGCTTATTAATGAAGTTTAAATCTAGACATCCATCTATACATTTTCATTATGAACTTTGTTATGATATTGATATTTCAAAAAAGATCTGCACACTTGCCAAAGAACAACATATAGACCTAATCGTAATGGGCTCTCATGGAAGAAGTGGTCTAAATAAATTTTTTATGGGAAATCTAGCAATTGATGTTTTGGAAGTAGTAAGTTGTCCATTATTAATTATAAAATTATAACCCTGTTTTTCATTGGCTAAATTATCAATTGAAATTGTAAAATTTATAAAGCGTTGTTTAGTTTATGAGCTTTCTTTTACTTGCCTTTTTATATATTGTAACATATTAAAACGTATATGCTACAAAGCACTAAGAAATTTTAATTACTTTTGTAAAAATAATTTTAACTCTTGAGGCATTTGTTTTTCTTATTATTTATTGTTTTTAGCTTTTTTGCATCGGCTCAAGAGGGAAAAATGAGCTATGCAGAAACCAATAAAAATATAGGCGAAGTTTCTTTTTTTGAAAATAATATCATTACGTTTAATTATATCAATAATACAAAAGAATCCTTGATCTTCAAGCCTTTTAAAGCAGAAGTTGACCTAGACATCCATTTTCAAAAAACGGTAATTGCTCCTGGAGAAAGCGGTTTTTTTGTGGTAAAGTATTTCTCTAAAAACATAGGCGCTTTTACAAAAAAATTCATCGTTTCTACCACAAATGGTGCAGAAATTGAACTATCCATAAATGGAATTATTAATAGTTTTTCTAAAGAAAACAAAGGTGAAAACCCAAAGTTTGTTGTACAAAATACCGAAATAAATTTAGAATCTGAAAAAACGGTTCAGTTCTACGTATTAGATGCTGATACTCGAAAACCGATCCCTTACGCAAAAATTCAAATAATTGGCGTAAAAAACAATAAGGCATATATTGGGTATTCAGACGAGAAGGGACTTATGGCCAACATTATTCCTCCTGGGGAATATATTTACGAGTTTTTTGTAAAAAATTATGAAAAAGAAAGCAGCCGTGAAATTGATGATGAAAACAATACCGTTTATTTTTTATTAAAAAAGAAACCGATTATTATAGAAGAAAAGAAGATAAGCAAAGACACCTTTTTTGCTTTTACAAAACCTAGTATAGATAGCCCAAAACAAATCGAAAAATATCGCGATGCAAAACCAAAAGCTAAAGAAGTCATTGAAAAAACATTTGCTCCTCCAGCTCCCAAAATTATTGCTTTTCAAGATTTTGAAACCAATGAAACTTCTTTAAAAAAAGAAGAAAATAAAGCCATATCAAAACCAACATCCCAAAAGACTTCCACAGATAAAACAGGTGCTCGAATTGTATTTTTAATAGATATTTCTACCTCTATGAATAAACCTTTCAAAATCGGCTTACTCAAAGAAACCCTTAAAAATCTATTAGATGTATTAACGCCTCAAGACCAAATAGAATTGATTACATTTAATTACGAAACTACGGTTATTTGGCCTCTTTCAAATCTTGAAGATAAAGATGCGATAAAGCTAACTATTGATGACATTCAAACTACCGGCGGCACAAAAGGAGCGATAGGAATAGAAAAAGCATATGAATCGATTAGAGAAAATGTAGGTGAAAAAAGCTTAATTATACTGGCCACAGACGGGCTTTTAACACAGAATGATGAGGAAGAGAAAAAAATACATACTATAATAGATGCACACTTTGCTCAGAACATTTTATTCAATGTCCTTGGGTTTGGTGTTTCACAGCATATACATTTCAAAATGAATAAACTAGCCATACTTGGCGGTGGATTTTTTATGCCTTTTGTGGCTTCGAAAAAAAATCAAGAAAAACAGTTTATCGATAATATATTAAACAAACTGAATAGAAAACAATGATGCCTAAATCTTTTTTACACTTATTATCCTTTCGTTTTTTTACTACAGTGGCTATGCAAATGAAAATGACAATTTTGAGCTATTTGTTATATAAAGTTACTAAAGAGCCATTGTCACTTGGATTACTAGGATTATATGAAGCTTTACCTCGAATCGTAATGTCGCTACCTGCGGGATATATTGTAGAACGCATGGAAAAACGAAAAGCATTATCTTTTGTTGTAACATCATATTTTCTGTTAAGCATTTTGCTTGTAATGGCGGTCTATCTATTTCAAGAAAATCCCATTTTTTTAAAATACTCCTTTTTTGGGATTGTGTTTGTGATGGGGCTCATTGGTAGCTTGGGACCCAGTGCATCCGTTTCTATGTTTTCACATATTATCCCAAAAGACCAAACCCCACGATATTCTGCTATCAATAGCAACGCTTGGCAAATTGGCGCAATTCTAGGACCTATTTTAGGCGGTGTTTTACTTTATAAAATTGGTGAATTTTATTCCATTATCCTTGTATCTTGTTTCCTTTCTATTAGTGTTTTTTCGGTGTTTTTATTACCCAAATCACCAAGCCACAATACACTCCCCTTCAGCATATCAAACTCTATTGCGCAGATAAAAGAAGGATTAGAATACGTTTTTAATAATAAAATTCTTCTTTGGGCTATCTCATTAGATTTATTTGCCGTGCTCTTTGGTGGGGCGGTAGCACTATTACCTGTATTTGCCGAAGATATATTACATGTGGGGGCTTCTGGCTACGGAATGCTGAAAGCAGCTATGCCTCTTGGTTCGGCGATAATGATGTTTTTCCTAGCGGCCAAGCCTTTGCACAAAAATGCTGGAAAATGGCTCTTGATAAGTGTATTTTTCTTTGGTATTTTTACGATTGTATTTGCCATTTCAAAATCTATTTATATCTCATTAGCAGCACTTTTCTTAATTGGTGCTTTTGATGCCGTTAGTGTGATTGTGCGAGGCACGCTTTTAATAATGGAAACTCCTGAAAACATGAAAGCACGTGTAACCTCCGTAAACCAAATGTTTATTTCTTCAAGCAATGAAATTGGCGCATTTGAAAGTGGTATAGCTGCTCAATACATGGGTACGATTCGCTCCGTAATTTTTGGTGGATGCATGACTATATTTTTTGTAATTTTGGCCTTTGCAAAAGGAAAAGAATTAAAAAACTTTGAATTTGAAAAAAATTAGTCTTTCAAAAATATAAATTATGATACGAATTTTCGCTACCGGCGGTACTTTTGACAAAGAATATGACATGATAAACGGTAAGTTGTATTTCAATCAAACCAATATTGATGAAATGCTTCAAAAAGGACGTTGTACTATGCCTTATACTATTGAAACTCTCATGATGATTGATAGTCTTGAAATGACAGACTTAGATAGAGAAAAAATTCTATCACATTGCAAATCGACTGTTGAAGACAAGATTCTTATTACCCATGGCACCGATACAATAACAGATACCGCTGCTTATATAGCTAAAGAAAACCTTAATAAAACTATTGTGTTTACAGGTGCCTTAATTCCTTATTCTCTTGGTAGTAGCGATGGTATGTTCAACCTTGGTAGCGCTTTTGCTTTTGTACAAACACTTCCTTTAGGTATCTACATTGTAATGAATGGTAAATATTTTCTTTGGAATGAAGTTCAAAAAAACAGAGCAACTGGTTACTTTGAAAAATTATAACCTGAAAAAATGATGGATTTTTAGAATTTAAAATTCAAGGTAATCCTATTTTTTTCTAATTCAAAAGATAATGACTTTTTGTAATTATTAGAAAGCGTATTAATGACAGAAATTATTTATCATAACAATGTCTGCTTGTCATAGATTATTAAAAAAAATGACAAAATGTCTGCATGTGGCTGTTGGCACACCTTATGATGTTGTATCTAGTATAATTTGTTAACTTTTAAAATTTAAATAAGTATGAACGTAAAACCATTAGCAGATAGGGTGCTTGTACAAGCAGCTCCCGCTGAAGAAAAAACAGCTTCGGGCATTATTATTCCTGATGCAGCAAAAGAAAAACCTCAAAGAGGAACAGTAATAGCCGTAGGTCCAGGTAAAAAAGACGAGCCAATGACAGTAAACGTTGGCGATACTATTTTATATGGAAAATATAGCGGTACTGAAATTCAAGTAGAAGGAAAAGACTACTTAATGATGAGAGAAAGCGATATTTTCGCAATTGTTTAATTTTTATTAATCTTTAAAATTTTTAAATTATGTCAAAAATAATTAATTACAATACAGACGCAAGAGACAAACTGAAAAGAGGCGTAGACCAATTGGCCGACGCAGTAAAAGTTACATTAGGTCCAAAAGGAAGAAATGTAGTTATTGAAAAAAAATATGGTGCCCCTCATATTACAAAAGATGGTGTAACCGTAGCTAAAGAAATAGAACTAGAAGACGCCGTAGAAAACATGGGCGCTCAAATGGTAAAAGAAGTAGCTTCTAAAACCAATGACCAAGCAGGCGATGGAACAACTACTGCTACAGTATTGGCACAAGCTA
>JBIPMU010000147.1:0-4295 GCA_044377205.1 Chitinophagales bacterium
TCTATTGTTTAGGATAAGTTAGGTATAGGTTGGTAACTTTTATGGATTAGTTCGGAAAGTAACTAATTTATACCTAAATACTCCATTTAATATTTTATCATCCGACTCTACCGTTTTAGATTTGTGACACAATAACAACATTGTTACTCATTGTAATACAGCGTAATACAATGATTGCAAATGAAAATCACAAATCTAAATTAAATTGACATTTACTATTGCATACGAAGTTTTCTTAGCTCTATCTGAAGAAGAAAAGAGAAAATTTTTATTGCATATAAATGAACATTTTGTTTTTCCAAAAAAAACAAAAAGAAAGAAACCTAAAATAGAAGTATTAAAAAAAGAAGACGCAATTAACTATTTGATAAAAAACATATTTAGCAAAAAAACACAACTATGAAATCAGAAATTATACATTTAAGAGTAAGTAAAGAATTAAAAATAAAATTATTGGAAAAATCAAGTTTACAAAACAGGAATCTTTCTGATATAATTAGAATAGAACTTGAAAATAACATCCCAAATGACGACAACATCATTCTAAAAGAAAATATTCATGTTTTCCAAAGTTATTATTTTTTAAATTTATATTCTTGGCTTTTTGCTCTAAAGATGAACTCAGAATTAACACTATCGTCATCTGTTTTGAATGATCTAAAAGAATGTATTCAAAAAATAATAGTATTTGAAAAACTTCCTGACAATGTTAGATTAGCAATAGTTGCAATTTATCATCAGATATTATTTTCAATAAACAAAAATTCAAAATTTGAATATCATAAAAATTTTGAATATACCAATAATGCAATTATTATTATAAACTATTGTCTCAATATTTCGAGTACTAAAATATAATCTTTACAAGAAATCGACTATCCCCAAAAATAAATTCTCAAAACACATTGTAACAATGTGAAACTTCTTGAAAAGCAAATAGTTTTCCTGTTAAGTCGTTTTAGATGTGTTCTTAACGAAAGATTCTTTCTTTCAATGTGATTTGTTCCAAATTGTTTTGTATTGTGTATTTCATCTCTTAATATTGATTTATAATGTATCAACTTGTCTGTGTAAATGGTTTTAGGATTAGACAACAACAATGTATTAGTAACATATTGCAACGTTCTTTTAGTTCTTCTACCAATGCTAAAATTTACAACTTGCTTTGTTTTTCTTTCTAAGGCATACACAATCCAAATAGGCTTTTCTTTGCTTTTTATAAATGTTCTCATTTCATCAACTTCGTAAGTTCTATTTTTAAAAATAGGCTGATTAGGAATTCTCTTTGCAATTGCAATTATTCTCTTTAGTAAAGTAGTTGTGGATATTTTTAAGATTCTCGCAGTACTTCGAATTCCTAATCCTTCTTTTGTAAACTGAATAATTCTTTTATTTACCCAATGATTATAGGCTTTATAAGTATAACAATCAATGAATCTCTTTTTACAGAATTTACAAATAAACTGTTGTTTTTTGTTAGCAGTAAATCCATTTTTTATAACATTATTAGATCCGCAACTTGGACAAATTTTGCTATCACTAAATCTGATACACGAGGTTTCATTTTTTGCCATTTTCTTTGATTTAAGACATTATATAACATAAAAAGGAACGCAATATTGCGTTCCTTTTTATTACTTGTTTTGAAAATATAGTTGATTTTCAAATTGTTGATTTCTAAAAATGACTTTATCACTAAATCTGAAACATTATCCTATCGACCGTTGAACATATCCGAGCGGTCGGGGTTTAGGATTTCTTAATAAACTTCTACATCAAAAGAAAGTGTATCAGTAAAAACAGGTGTAACATTATCGTTAAACTCATAACGAACAATACTTCTAATAGTATTCTTGCCTTTCTTGGTTAAAACCTCTTTTACATCAATTTGAGTTGGTGGAACATTCTTCAAAATTCGTTTGACTTTTGCATTATCAATACTCAAATTTTCTATTGTAAAATTACGCTTTGTATTAGGAATATTAGCAACTAAATAACTGTATTTTATAGTGTCACCTACTTTTAAATTTTGGTCTTCTACAATATTATATTGCTTCTTATTAGAAAATCTGTATTGATAAACTTCTAATTGTGGATAACCGTCATATTTGGTTACTCCTTTTTTATCAAAACTAATAATAAAGGCTGATTTTCCAAAATCATCATACATAGCATATTTTTCTAATAGTCCTTCAGCATTAAAAAATTTACTTTCTAAAGTTATTTTACTGTTTTTTCTAAAATGAATAGCTTCAATATTTCCATTATCATCATAGTAAGAGCACATCCCGAATGGTTCATTATCAACAAATTGACCTTCTGATATTTTTATTCCTCTTTCATTATAATTTACAAATTTGCCGTGCATAATTGTATCTCCACTCCTAAGAACATATTCATTTGTTCCTATTAATTGACCCGAAGTATTGTATTCTTTTAAAACTTTAACTTTTCCGTCTTTAAAGTAGCAGTAAATTACTGTTAATCCAATTAGTAAAATTATTGCAATTATTATTGTTTTATATTTAGTTTTCATTCTTTTTCTTTTGTTGAGCATCATAAATATCTTTTCTTACATATGTACTGCTGTTTGTTTTTGGATCGTGAGCAGTTCTGATAAATTCTACCTCATTAGATGAACTAGGATTTTCTTCTTTTTTATTAGCTATACCAATAGCTTCATCTACTTCTTTGGTTGCGCCTGTTCCGCCGCCTACTGCATCAACTGCATCATTAACCTTGTCCATTTGTGTAGGAGCTCCTCCATTAGTACCTTTATCTACAGGTCCTTTTCTATTTGTAACTTTTCCTGGTTCTCTACCAAGTAATAAATCTATTAAACCTAATAAACCACCAAAATCTATCCATTCTGCATCTCTACCACCTTTTCTTAACTCACTTGGATTTTGATTGCCTCCTCCATCAGCAAAGGCATAACCTCCATAACTCCCGCTTTTATCTTTATTATAATCATAAAGTACCCTCCCATTATAAGAAATTTGTCTTGTATCACCATCCATTAACAATCTATTTCTTTTTACATCAACGTATTCTATTGTGAATCCTAAATTTATATAACCGAATTTATTACCAGTACCATTTTTCCAAGAGATACTTCCTGTAAATATATTTTTATACCAATCAATAGGCTTCATACCATCAGGATCAACAAAACGTATAGGATTATTAAAAGCATAATTATATGGACTATGCCTTCTCATTTTCTCTGACAGCGGGTCAATATTCATCCATCTACCTAAAGCTGGGTCGTAATTTCTTGCTCCATAATCATATGTATTAAGCCCCAACTCGTCTTGAAACTCTTTTCCATTGTACTTATACTTATAAGCACCACTATAACCAGCAGGTACTTGTGTAATATTTATATAATAATCAGTTCCATTTTCTACTTCTACAAATTGATATTGATCTGTATTATAGTTGCTATGTTTTAAACCAAAAGGATAATAATGATTCTCTTCTAAAATAGTAAATTGAGTAGGCTGTCCAAAAAATTGATCTTCAGCTATTGCATAACTCAACCTGTTATTACCTAAATGATCTTTATACTGATATACATAGTTGTATGTTATTGCGCCTTTTCTTCCGACCGTAACATTAACATAGCCTTCTGCATGAGGGAAGAAATTTAAAACATTATTGGCATACTGAAAACCTCCCATGTAATCGGTATTAGTAACGTCTAACTGTCTCACAATTTTTCTAACTTTTTGTCCAACTGAATTGTAAAGATACTCAATAGATGTTCCATTTGCAAAGGTTATTTTTGATGGAAGGTTTAAATGATTATAAGTAATAACTGTAATTCCTTTGTTCTCATCTTTTGTTAAGTTTCCAAAATTATCATAAACAAAGTCGTCAGCAGGGTCTGTTATTCCGTTGCTGTCGTCTTTAAAACCTTGAGGATGGTTGCTTCGGTCTAATACTTTTTTTAGTAAGTTTTTATTGTTTGTATCATAGGTATAAACTAAATCATCCATTTCAATAGCAAAATTATTACTATCTAAATCTCCATTTCTAACTAACGAAGTGATATTCCCATTTTTGTCGTAATCTAACTTTTCTAAATAACTATCAATTACATTTGGATTATCTGGCTTGTTATAATTAGCTTCTAATAAACGGTTTAACTTATCATAGGTATATTCATATTTTCTAAGTACGTTATCACTATTACTTTTCCAATACGTTTCAGATATGTTTCCATTAAATAATGGTGTTACTCCATCATTATACTTTATTTTGAAAGCAAATAAATCGTTATCTGTTACTAT
>JBIPMU010000077.1:0-6318 GCA_044377205.1 Chitinophagales bacterium
TGAAAACCGTATTTTTTTTGGAAAAAGTATCTTTAAGAAACAACGCTTTTAATTTACTACTATCTTGTGCATATAATTTGCATGTACCGAGTAAAAAAAACAGTAATAAAATGCGCATTCTTAAGCTTATTTTACAATCAATTCGATAATACGGGCTAATTCTTCTTCACTATGAAAGGGAACGACAATAGAACCTTTGCCATTACTGCTCTGAATAGCAACTTTGGTACCCAATTCAGATGAAAGCTCATCCTGCCATTGTCTAATTTCGGGGCTAATTTTCTTGTTTGAAACGGGTTTTTTATTTTTCTTAAATTCCAAACGATTGGCTACCAATGCTTCGGTTTGTCTTACACTTAAGGCTTTATTTATAACTTCATTAAAAATACTCAATTGCATATCAATTTCTACTCCAGCCAATGCACGTGCATGTCCCATAGTAATCTTATCTTCTCGAACTGCAACCTGAATATCGGGTGGCAATTTTAGCAATCGAATATAATTGGAAATGGTAGAACGTTTTTTACCTACACGCTCTGCCAATGAGTCATGATTGAGTTCGCATTCATCTATCAATCGTTGATAGTTCATCCCTATTTCTATAGCATTAAGTTCTTCGCGCTGAATATTTTCTATTAAAGCCATTTCCAAAGCTTCTTGATCATTGGCTGTACGAATATATACAGGCACTTCTTCCAATCCCGCAAGTTTAGAAGCACGTAATCGTCTTTCTCCCGAAATCAGTTGGAATTTATCTTTTGATAATTCACGAACGGTCAAGGGCTGTATAATTCCATGAATTTTAATAGAACTCGCCAATTCGTTGAGTGCATCTTCATCGAAGTTTACACGGGGTTGAAATGGATTCACTTCGATAGAATGAATAGAAACCATAGACGTGCTTGATCCTTTTGGATTATTGAGTACCGAATTTTTATCAATTTGACCTTCGTTGATCTCATTTTCAATTTCACCCAATAAGGCTCTTATTCCTTTTCCTAATTCTCTTTTTTGATTCATTTTGGCCATACTCATATTTTTTAAAATCTTCTTATATCTTTTTATTTTACTTCTTTTATTTTTTCATTATTTTCAATAACTTCTTTTGCCAAACTTAAATAATTAGCAGCGCCTTTACTTTCAATATCAAATGCTATAACAGGTTTCCCGAAACTAGGCGCTTCGCTTATTTTTGAATTTCTATGAATAATAGTATTAAACACTAACGATTCAAAATGTTGTTTTACTTCTTCTACAACTTGGTTGCTCAATCTAAGACGTGAATCAAACATAGTCAATAATAATCCTTCAATATCTAATGCTGGATTGAGACGTTTTTGAACAATTTTGACCGTATTGAGCAATTTTCCCAAACCTTCTAATGCAAAATATTCACATTGAACAGGAATTATTACACTATCAGATGCCGTAAGAGCATTAACAGTAATTAAGCCCAATGATGGCGAACAATCGATAATAATAAAATCGAATTCTTCTTTTAGCTCCGCTAATTTTTCTTTTAAAATAGCTTCTCTATTCTCTCGATTGATCAATTCTATTTCAGCCCCAACTAAGTCTAAATGTGAAGGTATAATATAAAAATTGGGCGTATCGGTAGCTACTATAGCTTCTTTTGGATCCAGATCATCAATCATACATTCATATAAACTTTTTGTAATGGTTTTTGGATCAAAACCACAACCTGATGTTGAGTTTGCTTGCGGATCAGCATCTATTAATAATGTTTTTTTATCCAAAGCAGCAAGACTAGCTGATAAGTTGATTGAAGTAGTTGTTTTTCCTACACCACCTTTTTGATTTGCAATTGAAATAATTTTTCCCACTTCGTTTAATTTATAAATTTATTGAATGATTTATGTCTATTAAAATTAATTCTTTTCCTTTTTCTTTAAAATGATCTTTTGCCTTTTCTTTATCTATTTCAATAAAGCCAAATGTATCAAAATGAGCTCCAATTATTTTGTTTGTTTGCACAAAATTTGCTGCTAAAGAGGCATCTTCATAACCCATAGTAAAATTGTCTCCTATTGGCATGATAGCAAAATCTAAATTGGGTGCCCATAATGGTATTAATTTCATATCATGATGTAAGGCTGTATCGCCTGAGAAGTAAAAACTGCCTTCTTCATTTTGAATTAAAAAGCCACACGGATTTCCTCCATAGCTTCCATCAGGCATTATTGATGAATGAACAGCGTTTAGCATTTTAATTGTTCCAAAATCAAAAGATCTTTTTCCTCCAATATTCATAGGATGTATAGACTGGAATCCTTTTTTCAGAAACCAATCTGTGATTTCATACATGGCTATTAGTGTGGCGTTTGGATTTGATTTGTATATATCCATTACATCGGCACAATGATCACCATGACCATGAGAAAGAATTATATAATCTGCTCGAATTGATGATATATCAAAATCTGTATTCAGCGGATTACCTGAAATAAAAGGATCAAACAAAAGCTTTTTGCCTAGGGTTTCAATTAAAAAAGTAAAATGTCCGTAATAGGTAATTTTCATTTATTTGCTTGTATACTCTTTAAAAATAACATGCAAATTTAAGACACAATTTTTGTATTTAAAGTTATATTTATAAACAAAATTTAACATAAATTTTTTACCGATTTTGTTTATTTAAACATCATATAATCAATATATTAATTAGTATAAATAAACTCTTATAAATTTAACAATTTACATATTATCCACAATACAAAAAACATGAGTGGATAACTTGTTGATAAGTATTTTTAATCTTCATCGTTAATAATACCTTGATACTGATGCGGTAGATATACCGAAAAAGTACTTCCTATTCCTTCTTGACTTTGCACTTCTACTTTTCCATAGTGCGATTCCGTAAGTTCTTTTACATAATTTAGTCCCAAACCAAAACCTTTTACATTATGAATGTTTCCTGTTGGTACACGATAAAATTTGTCAAATACTTTTTTTAATAAATCATTGTGAATTCCAATTCCATTGTCTTGAATAATAATTTCTATTCCTTGAAATACATCTTTTGTTGTAATTTTAATAATCAACGGCGTATCTTCTTTGCAGTATTTTAAAGAATTGTCTATTAAGTTATTTATAATATTGATAATATGAATTTTATCTCCTTCAATGGAATATTCTGTAGCTTCTAGATACAATTTAAATTGACCACCTATTTCCTCCATTAAAATTTGATAATTGGCTTGTTTTTCACGTAAAATCTGATGTATATCAATATCTGTAATTCGCAATTTCATTTTTGTTCGTTTGAGTCTAGCAGCTTGAAGCACCTTTTCTATATTGTTTAAAAGACGATCGTTTTCTTCTTTTATAATAGTTGCATACTTATTAAGTTTTTCTTTATTCTCTTGAATCTTTTCATTGCGAATCATATTACATGCTAAAGCTATAGTAGCTACAGGTGTTTTTAACTCATGGGTCATATTATTGATAAAATCCGATTTAACATTACTCAATTTTTTTTGTATAAAAATTATGTAAACCGAAGAAAAAAATGTAACAATTATGATAACAATAAATATCAATGAAGCCATAAATAACCCATACATAGACTGAAATATATAGTCATTTTTATTTGGGAAATTCAATAATAATATGGCGTAATTATTGAAAATACTTTCGGGAAAAAGTCGCGCTCTATAACTTTTAGATATTATTTCTTTATTCAATTGTTTATAGTCACTATAAATAATGGATTTTGTTTTTCCATCTATAATCGTAATTTTATATTTTAAATAAATATTCTGCTCTTTGAAGGCATTTGATATAAATTTCTTTAAGCTATCGGCATTAATTTTTTCATTTACACGAGCGCTTTCATAGAGCAAGATCTTTGCTTGATTTCGCCATTTACTATTGAATACATTATACTGGTTTTGTATTTTAGCTAATTCATTAGGACCAACTTTTTGAAGAACATCTTTAGGTATTTTCAATTCCCTCGTGAGTGTTTTATAAAATTCACTTGACGTATCTTTCAAATTATAATTATATGCTACAATTCCTGATTTTTCATCACTTTTTGTTAAAATTTCAGTTTTGTTAAAATAGTTTACCGTATCTGAATTATTATTAAAAAAGGAATATGTAGTAAATTTTTCATAATCGGTCAACGATTTTGATAAACCAGCATATACGGATTGATCAAAGGTGTTTCTACGCTGAATAAACGCTTCATTAACCCATTTAAATTGCAAAACGATAAGACCTATCATAGAAAATAAGGCAAATCCAATAATCCAAACTATACTTTTTATTTTCATTCAAATATTACTTTTTTCTTGATACAATAATCATTCTATCGGAGTCCATATTGAATGTTTTCATATCATAATTGCCATACACTTGAAGAATTTCATATCCAGCATGCGATATCATAGATTCTAATTCCTCTTTTTGAAATAACTGAACACGCTCTTCAAATTCATATTTTTTTTCTTGATATACAAAATGTATCTTTTTATTTACATGGTTTTTAGATAAATATTTATGTAAATAAAAGTCAATGTTTTGAATTGTTTTTATTGTTTTTGATTCTCCTTGCAATCTAACTTTCTCACTATTTAAATAATCTATTAATAAAATTCCTTGAGAATTCTGATGTCTAGAAATACATGATAAAACTCTCTCATTTTCAGAAAAAGTATCAAAATACCCAAATGATGTAAATAAATTCAATACATAATCAAAGGTTCGATTTAGATCAAATTGACGCATGTCCGCAACCTCAAAAACGGGATTGTTTCCTATTGTATGATTTTGAGCATATTTAATTGAATTTGAAGATAAATCTATCCCCATTATGGCATTTGAATATTGGGCCAATGAAAAACTATGTCTTCCTTTGCCACAGCCAAGATCTAAAATAGAATTTTCAGTTGAAATTTGAAAAAAATCAACCAATTTCTTAACAAATGAATCTGCTTCTTCATGATTTCTATCACTATATAATATGTGATAAAATTCACTATTAAACCAATTGGAAAACCAAGGTGCATTTTCGCTCATTTAAAGTCAATTTTCTTTAATAATTTGCAAATATATTTAAAAATAGACTTAATCTTACATTAAAAATGCTTAAATAGTAGCTTTACTTAAAAATATTATATACATTTTGATCAATTCACAATACTTTTGCAATTAAAATATTAATATTGACCCAGCGAGAAATAGCATTACAAGATTTTATAATTAAAATAGAATTTGATAAAGTATTAGATATTTTGTCAAAATTTCATTTCTCTCAAATAGGTGTCCTTTGGCTAAACAGCCAAAAACTGCAATTTCAAAAAGCAAAATTAGACGAAGAGTTTGATAAAGTTTTCGAATTTAAAACAATCATTCAACAACATTTGGAGTTTCCGTTTTTTGGATTGTTTCAAATAGATGAAATTATTCATAAGTGTGAAATAGAAAATTATTTTATTGAGTCTTTGGATTTTCTTAAAATTAAAAAAGTAATAGAAAATGTAGAAAAAATCAAATTGTTTTTTAGTGAAAAAAACAATAATGATGATTGGAAATCCTTGTCTATTTTTACATCTAGTCATTATTACGACAAAGAAGTATACAGAATTCTGGATAAAATAATTGATGACAAAGGTGAGGTGAAAGATAACGCTTCTTCGTATTTACAAGAAATTAGAGCTCAAAAAAATACGATTTTCAAAGAAATAGATAAAATTTTTAAAAGTCAAGTGAACCATTATCGCAATCTTGATTTTTTAGCAGAAACTGGCGAAAGTATCCGAAACGGAAGAAGGGTTTTAGCGGTTTTGGCAGAAAAGAAAAGGCAAATTAAGGGAATAATACATGACGAATCAGAAAGTGGTAAAATAATCTATATTGAACCTGAAGCGATTATTACACTTCACAATGATGCCCTTAATATAGATCGTGAAGAAAAAAGAGAGCTAATGCGAATTTTAAGAGAATTAACGCAAAAAATTGCTAAACACAAGAATTTATTAATACAATATCAAAATTTTTTAGCCCATTTTGATCATATTCAAGCTAAAGCGCAATGGGCTATCAAAATGGAATGCAGTCGACATAGTATTGCAATTTCGCCATATGTAAAAATTGAAAAAGGATATCATCCACTTTTGAAATTTAAAAATGAAGTAGAACGAAAAAAAACAGTTCCTTTTTCATTAGAAATAACCAAAGAGTTGCGAATGTTATTGATTTCTGGACCTAATGCAGGTGGAAAATCCATTACGCTCAAATCAATAGGATTGCTTGCGATGATGAATCAATATGGTATCCCTATTCCAGTAG
>JBIPMU010000078.1:0-6302 GCA_044377205.1 Chitinophagales bacterium
GCCAAAGGGAAATAATTGTATTGTTCAACATTGGCTTTTTCGGATAGAACTTTTACAACAATCACCAAACAATTCCCAAAAGTTATCCATATATTTTCAACAAATTTTGGATTTATTAAAAAATCCTGAATAAATTACATTCCATCTTCTTTTTTTTTCTTAAAATTGCACTTTATAATATTTTAACTTATATAAAGTGAAGTATAATGCAACTTTAAATTCAATTAAAGCCTTCAATGAATTTCTTGGAGGAAAATGGCGATTAGTAATTATCGATCAATTGTTTTCTAATACTCAAAGATTCAAGGATTTATTAGTTAATATTGATGGTATTACTCCTCGTATGCTTACAAAAGAGTTGCGTTCATTAGAGAAAGTTAATTTAATAGAGAAAGAAGTATATCGTGAAGTACCTCCTAGAGTAGAATACTCGCTTACCGATAAAGGGGTAAAATTATTTCCATTGCTTGAGAATATAAAAGCTACTGGAGATATTTTCTTAGAAGAAATAAAAGAAAATCCTAGCTTATTAACTGCATTTGTGGTTGAACATAAAACTGCCAAATCAAAAAAAGCAACTAGATCTACTGAGATACTAGATATTATTGTGGATGGAAATACTGATACTAAATTTGTTAAAATAGATATAAATAAAGAGATATCTCAATTACCTATTCGTCAACAAACACATTCTACAAAAAAACGTATCGAAGACATTATTTTGGATGATGCAAACCAAGACAATATTCAAGTAGATTCTGACATTAATTTTCAATTTACAAACCATATAGTAACTCCTTCTGATGAAGCAATTATAAACGAAGAAACACAAAAAGTTGAAAAAAAGAAAAAAGAATTAAAATCTAAATCTGATAAAAAACAATTTGTTCAATTAGAATTATTTTAAATTATTTTTCGAAATGTCTCTCCTACTCCTTTTTCTAATTCTCCAATTTCAAGCATTCTATCTATAACTTTTCTAATTAATTTAATGTCCGTTTTTGGATTGATTTTCTTGATAAAGTCTAAATCAAAAAAAATATTTTTATCCATTTTTTCTAATACATTTTTTCTAATCTCTAGATAAATATCTTTGTGTGAATTTTGATTTATAGACAAGCAAACATCACATCGCTCGCAAGATTTTTTCGTTGTTTCGCTAAAATAATTCAACAAATATACACTTCTACAAATATCTTTCAGTTTGAGAAAATCTAATACAGACTCTACCTGGAACATATATTTTTCTTTTCGGTGCAAATAAAGCGTATGATTAATTTCCATTTTTTCTTTGGCTCTTTTTGCTTCAAAAAACACGATTATAGAACTATTTGATGCAGGATTAAAGGAAAGAAACCCTTTATCTTCCAATGATTTTAGATTGGCTTCCACTTCTTTTATCGCATAATGATGTTTTCGTGCAAAATAGTCTAAATCAATAGGTCTTTCATTGCCAAAAAGCCCCTCAAAAGTTCGGATTAATTGTTTTGTAAACTGCTCCAAATAAGGATATGATTTATAAAACTCAAATACTTCGTTGGATTCAAAATGTATACAGGCTCTTGCAGGACGAAAATACATATCTTCTAGCGCTATCCATTCATTTTCAATTAAAATATCCAAACAGAGTTGTGTTTTGGTCCTATGCAACTGATACTTATCACAAAAAGAATCAAATGAAAAGGGATACGATTCATTCTCGCCTGATTCAAAGGGGATATTATAATAATTATACAATAATGTCATGGTACTTCGCACGTCATCCAAAGAAGGGTATAACGTCTTTTTATCTTCTATTTCTTTTATATCATTGGGTTGAACCAAGGCAATACCATGAGCCTTTTCGCCATTTCTTCCTGCACGTCCCACTTCCTGAAAATAACCTTCAAGGGAAAGTGGGAAATGAAAATGAATTACGGTATCTACATCCGATTTATCTATTCCCATACCAAAAGCATTGGTACAAATCATTACACTTTTTGATTGTATCCAGCGTTCTTGCTTTTTTATTCTTTCCGAAAAAGATAGTCCAGCATGGTAATAATCAACAACTATTTCATTATCTTTCAATATCCTATACAATTCTTCTGCAGAACTCCTTCTATTCACATAGATTAATTTGGAACTCCTTTTTTTCTGTAAAATTTCAATCAATCGATCTATTTTATTGGTGCAAGTAATTATAGAATAACTCAAATTTGGTTTTTCATAACTACTTGAAAAAATTTCAGGTTTGGAAAAATCCAATTTTTCTACTATATCTTTTTGGACTAATGGCGTAGCGGTAGCCGTCAATGCCAAAAAAGGACAAGGATCTATATAATTTCTAAGCTCTGAAATCTTGAGATATGAGGGTCTAAAATCATAGCCCCACTGCGATATACAATGCGCCTCATCTACGGCTACCATACAAATTTGCATTTGACGTAAATAATTCAAAAATTGTTTTGATTGAATCCGTTCAGGCGATACATACAAAAACTTCACTTTGCCGTCAATACTACCATTGATAATTTTAGCTACATCGTTTGCATGCATAGAACTGTAAATACATGCTGAAGGTATTTTTTTGCTGCGCAATTGCATAACTTGGTCTTTCATCAATGCTACCAATGGCGAAATCACTAAACAAAGACCTTCTTGCATCAACGCAGGCACTTGAAAACATATAGATTTTCCACCTCCTGTAGTCATTAGCGCCAATGTATCTTTTCTTTGCAATACGGCTTCAATAATTTCCCATTGCATAGGCCTAAAGGAATCGTAATTCCAATATTGCTTCAATATGTCAAGGGCTTTTTGTGATTGCATTGATGAAAATAAAAACCAAATATAATAAAAAAAAGCTATCTCGAAAATTCAAGATAGCTTTTATATTATTTAATTAAATAAATGGCTTATTGTTTTTTACTATCCAAATATTCTTTAACTAAATCTTTGTGAACGATTTTCTCTCTAAATTGGTATGCACCTGATTTAGCAGATTTTTCCGCTGTGATTACTTTTACATAATCTTTTGATCCTTCTTGTGCCTGACGATTCGTTTTGGCGTTTTTTGAAACCTTAGCCATATCTTAATTATTTAATTTCTTTGTGAACAGTATATTTTCTCAAAATAGGATTGAATTTTTTTAACTCTATTCTATCGGGTGTATTTTTTCTATTTTTGGTAGTAATATATCTTGAAGTACCTGGCATATTGCTTTCTTTATGCTCTGTACACTCTAATATTACTTGGATTCTATTACCTTTAGCTTTCTTTGCCATTTCTTTCTATTTTTATTTTATTTAAATAATTATCTTATTTGAACTTCTCCTTTGTTTTCAAGTTCTTTAAGATATTGATAAATACCTTTCTTATCAATAGTTCTCAAAGCATACATACTTACTTTCAAAGACACCCATTGGTCTAATTCTGGCACAAAAAACTTCTTCACTTTCAAATTTGGTAAAAAACGTCTGTTTGTTTTTACATTTGAATGTGAAACATAATGTCCTTTCAATGGTTTTTTTCCTGTTAAATCACAAATTCTTGCCATAATCTAATTAAAATTGAGGTGCAAAAATAATACTTTTTTCTTAATTCAAAGATTTTTTTTCATTATTTTTCATTTTTATAATAAACAGAATATTATTTATGATACAATTGTAAAAAACGAGCTACTTTCCAATACAAAATTTTCCAAAAATTGTCCCTAAAATATCTTTATCTACATCGATTACTCCAGTAATTTCACCAATAAAACGAAGTGAATCTCTCAAATGATACGATAGTAAATCTCCAGTCATACCCATTTGCAAACCATTTTCAAGTTGCTCAAGAGCATCTAACGCTCTGTTTAGAGCATCCAAATGTCGAGCATTACTAATATATACATCGGTATTTGGTTTTTCTGTTTCAATAATTTCAAAAAGCATTTGTTTGAGTGCCTCTAAATTCACCTGCGATTTTGCAGAGATAGAAAGACTCATAACTTTTTCATTTTCCATATCATTTGAAATCCTTTGAGATTCTGGGATGGTATCTATTTTATTAGCCAAATGAATGATGGACTTATCCATATTAATCAATTCCTGCAAGGTCGTTTGCACTTCATCGGATTCTTTAATATCATACAAATGAATCACTATCTGCGATTGTGTTATTTTTTCTCTAGTACGTTCAATTCCTAAATTTTCTACAAGATCTTCGGTTTCTCGCAAGCCTGCAGTATCTATAAAACGAAATGCTATTCCTTGTATATGAATGGTTTCCTCTATAGTATCGCGTGTTGTTCCTGGAATATCGCTCACCAAGGCACGCTCTTCATTCAGCAAGGCATTTAGCAAGGTAGATTTGCCCGCATTAGGCTTTCCTACTATGGCTACTGGTACGCCATTTTTAATGGCATTTCCATACGCAAAACTCTGAATCAAATCGTTTAGCTGGGATTTGAGCGTATTGATCAAATCTTGTAATTCTATTCTATCCGCAAATTCTACATCTTCTTCGCCAAAATCGAGTTCCAATTCAATCAGCGCTGTAAAATTAATCAATTCTTCACGCAATAAAGCCAACTTATTAGAGACACCTCCACGCATTTGTATCAATGCCATTTGATGTGCGGCTTTGGATTCAGAGGCAATCAAATCAGCTACGGCTTCTGCCTGAGAAAGATCTAACTTACCATTCAAAAACGCTCGTTGGGTAAATTCGCCTGCACTTGCCATGATGGCTCCTTCACGCATTAATAAGTCTATAATTCGCTGAATGATATATGGCGAACCATGACAAGAAATCTCAGCAGCATTTTCCCCTGTATATGATTTGGGATTTTTAAAAACAGCCACCAAAACTTCATCTACCAACTGTTCTTTATCTCTTATTTCTCCAAAATGAATGGAATATCCGGAAGCCTCACTTAATCGGTTTTTTCCATAAAAAATGGAATCCAAAACGGTTAAAGATTCCTTTCCGCTTAGCCTTATTACTGCTATAGCTCCAGAACCTTGGGGGGTAGAAAGTGCTACGATGGTCGAACTCATTTATTTTCTATTTTTATTTTCGCATGCGGGGATCTATCATCAAATATAAAAAATCTACCAAAAAAGAGATCAAGACAAAAGTAAATGCTATATACATAGAAGCTCCCATCACTAATGGAATATCAAATTTCATTAAGGCATTGACAGTCAAATTACCTAACCCTTTATAATCAAAAATTACTTCAATAAAATAGGCACCTGCCAACAAACTACCAAACCACCCTGATACGGATGTGATAACAGGATTTAAGGCATTGAGTAGTGCATGTTTAAAAAAAACAACTCGAGGACTTAAGCCTTTTGCAATAGCCGTTCGTATATAATCTTCGCCTAAAACATCGAGCATACTATTTCTTGTAATCTGCGTAAGTATAGCTATAGGACGCAACCCCAATGCTGCGACAGGCAATATCAAATTTTTCAAAACATAGATGCGATTACCATAATCGTCCATTTCTATTAAAGAACCTTTGAAACTCAGCCCAGTCCATTCACTCAAATAATATCCAAAAAGGAGCGCAATCAAAATAGCCACAAAAAAAGAGGGAGCCGAAATACCCATGGCTGAAATAGCCAAACAGGCTTGATCTATCCTAGTGTTTTTCTTTACCGCTGCTAAAATACCCAGTAAAACGCCAATAATGGTTGCAAATATAATAGCACAAAAAGCCAAAACTAGCGTACTCAAAAAACGCTGAGCTATTAAAGTAGTAACATGTTCTTGATTTTGAAAACTCTTCCCTAAATAAGGATATTTTAAATAAAAACTACCCTTATTAATTGAAAATAATTTAATACCATTATATAAAGTGCTATCCCAGTAGAAAACAGCAGTTTCATCTTCTGTAAAATAACTGAGAGGCGAAATTTCATTTAATGAAATCAATAACCGAACCATAGGCGGCTGATCCAAATGAAACTCCTTTGCAATGGCTTCTTCAGTAGCTTTATTACTACTCTGTCCAATCATACTCTGAGCGGAATTGATAGACAATACCTGAAATAAAATAAAAAGAATAATATATACGCCTAAAAGTACCGTTAATGAAAATAAAAATTTCTCAAAAATTGACTTCAATTGCTTGAATTTATGATTTTATCATAGGTAAATGTAACCATTTCTCTTCATCGGGATTATGCGAAAAGAAACTAAACATACCTCCACTAATTTCAGCGATACTTAAAGAAAGTGATTGAAAGCTTTCTAGTAATCTTTCCTTTGTATTTTCATCCAATTTTGAAAGAATAGAGTTAATTCGAGCAATTTTATCAGACAA